>JAAUTM010000198.1 GCA_012031455.1 Phycisphaerales bacterium | reverse complement strand
GTTGCCCGTTATCTTTTGCTTCGAGGTCTGCAGGTAGGCGACGGTGCGGTCAAGTTCGCGTTTCAAATGGCGGACGCGCAGGAGGGATTTGACCCGGGTGATCAGTTCGAGTTTGTTGACAGGTTTGGTGACAAAATCATCGGTGCCGGATTCGACCCCGCGTTCGATGTCGCCCAGTTCGTTGAGGGCGGTGACCATCATGATCGGGATGGAACGGGTGGCCGGGTCTTCCTTGAGCTTGCGGCAAACCTCGAAACCGGACATGCGGGGCATCATGATGTCCAGCAGAATCAGGTCGGGAAGCTTCGAACCGCCCCCGGCTTCAACCGCCTGTTCGATGATTTTCATGCAGGCCAGTCCGTCACCTGCGGTCAGAATTTTGCAATTGAGCGATTCGAGATAGGCTTGCAGAAGTTCGACGTTCTGGGCATTGTCATCGACAATCAAAATGGTGGACTGGGAAAAATCCAATTCTTCCTGCGTCGAAGGAGCGGTATTGGGCTGGGTCATCATGGAGTTCCTCGGCTTGGCGGGGACAACAGCCGGGATACAAATATCCAGTGCGGTCACCCGAATTTCACAGCCGACGATGTTAACCGATCCAGCCCGTTGCGTCGATGCCCCAGTCACAGGAACCAAGTTTCGTCCAAGTCAATGGACCGAGCATGGCGATGGGCCGGGATGTGAAACAAGGTAATCTAAGAAGCGACAGGTTCAGGGGGTGCTCAATCCCGCAAACTGCGCTCCTGTGCATTTCACGCAACCGCCTTGATCAGCACCACCAGCGCCCTAACCAGCCCCCAACCCGTCAAAACCGCTTGGCGGTCATCTCGTATCGATCCTTCACCCTCACGGGCCGTAACCAACCCCGTCAAATTGGCAGGAATTTATACCCCTGCCCACAATAAAACCTTGTTTGGTCCGTATTAGCAATAGCAATTTATGTAATTTCAAGTGTTTACAAAATCTGTTGAGTTTGATTATCGGAGCTATTTCGGGTAAAATGGAGGACATGTCGCTTCCGGTGTTGCAACCAAGTCGCGTGACGGTCATGATCAAGCCAGTGGGGGCCTTGTGTAACCTCGACTGCACTTATTGCTATTACCTGCCCACCAAGACCATATACGATGGCCATGAAAAACGCATGAGCCTGCGTACGCTGGAGAACGTGTTTGCCAGTGTGCTGCCCCGGTTTGGCGATCAGGTGACCATTGCCTGGCAGGGGGGCGAGCCGACGCTGGCTGGCCTGCCGTTTTTCCAGAAAGCCATCGAATACCAGGAAAAGTATCGCCGTCCGAATCAGCAGGTCAGTCATGCCTTGCAGACCAATGGCACCCTGCTCGATGACGACTGGTGCAGCTTTCTGGCCAAGCATCAGTTTCTGATCGGGTTATCGATGGATGGCCCGCCCCGGTTTCACGACCATTACCGCATCAGCAACCGTAACCAGCCCACCTCTGACAAAGTGCTGGCGGGGATGAAGTTGCTGCAAAACACAACGTCGAACACAACATCCTTTGCGTGATCAATGATTTTAATGTCGAGCACCCCGATGAGGTATTCGGCTATCTGGCCAACCTCGGGCAGCGCTGGTTGCAGTTCATTCCTGCCATCGAATGGGAACCTGACCCCGCCAACCCCGGTCGCAATAAGCTGGCTCCCTACTCGCCGCAGCCTGAGCCGTTTGGCCGGTTTCTTTGTCGCACGTTCGACATCTGGTTTGAGCGTTATCGAGTGAGTCTGAGTCTGCGCGACATTGATGCGGTGCTTAACAAACTGGTGCTTGGGCGAACCCCGTTGTGCATTTTGGACGGCTCATGCCACAACCAGATCACCATTGAGCACGATGGTTCGGTTTTTGGCTGCGACCACTTTGTCGAGCGTCGCTGGCAGCATGCCCTGATTGGCAATCCCGGTTGGCAAACAACATCAACCTTGATGGCACGCAATCGGTGGGGTTGACGGTGCATGGCACAGGGTATCAGCGGCTGGAAACTGGCAAGGACATTCACACCATCAACGACACGCCGGTGCATTCTGAGCCGGGCGATCAAAACCAGATGGATGATGGGTGGTACGACCGGATTGATGAGCAACGGCTGGGGACGTTTGCGGTGCGTAAACAGCATTTGCCGCCGACATGCTTCAGTTGTGAATGGAAGCCATTTTGTCACGGGGGGTGCCCCAAGCACAGGCCCATGGGTGGGGATGTACCCGAGCCGACAATTTTGTGTGAGTCGTACAAGATGTTTTACGCCCACGCGATGCCCCGGATGCAGTGGTTGGCGGGCTTTTTGAGGATGGGGCAGCAACCTCCACCACCGATGTCGGTGCAGGCTGCCATGCAGGCAGCGCGAGGTGGAGACGAAACGGGGCGGGGGGTAAGCCCTCAGATGCAGGCAAACATCATGGGTGCTGCTCTGGAAGACAGACCCTTGACCCGGCCAGCGGTCAGCCGAAATGACCTGTGTCCCTGCGGTTCGGGCCTCAAGTATAAAAAATGTCACGGGAAGAATCTATGAACAAACCTTAAACCTTATTCCGGCGTAAAGACAACAACGTATTTCAAGATCAATGTGTATTCAGGATTGAAGATGACAACCACCACCCTTGCCAGTCGTATATCGTGGACCGATCGTTGGACCAAGCCTTCGCTCGAAGCCTGGTCGAATCGCTCAAAGCCCACCACCGTCGCCAGTTTGTGCATCTGATGGAAAAACTTGATGCCATGCCAGGGATGGACCGCACCATTCTGTGGTACGGGCCAAGCTGGAAGTGGACCATTGTTTACAACCTGAACCAGGCCAATGGTCATGAGGCTGCCCAAACCAATGGTCATGCCAGGACCAACGGCAAAAGCAACGGTCACAGCCTTGGCAAGGGCAACGGTAATGGTAATGGCAACGGCAACGGCAAAAGCAACGGCAATCGCAGCAAGTCGGTCACCCCGGCTATGCTCCAGCCGCAGGATGTGTTCTGCTTTTTGGTGCCCAACATCGAAAACCCCAGCGTCTGCATACCTCTGGCGGAGACCGATGCCGAGTCCATCGCTGGCGGGACGCTCAGCAGGTATTTGCGTGAGGGAATCAACACCGCCAAGTGCGCGGTGGCCACCCGCTGGGCGACCTGGACCCCCGCCACCGAAAACGAATCCACCCAGCTGGCCGACCTGTTGAAAAAAGAAACTGCAATTGGCCAGTTGGACATGGCGGCCCGGATGAAAATTGAAAGATCAACGGAAACCCACGCCGACTCGGCGTGGGCTTCCACCGATTAACCGCCTAACCGATTAACCGACTCACCGAATAACCGACCCACCGATTCACCATTTTCGTTATGATGCCCACCCGCTATGTCACTGATCACTGTTGCCAACCTCGGCCTGTCGCTGGGTGACCGTCGTCTTTTCGATGGTGCCAACCTTACCCTTGAACCGGGGGAAAAGATCGGCATGGTCGGGCGCAACGGTTGCGGCAAGTCCACCCTGCTCAAACTCATCGCCGGCCTCCTCGAGCTGCAACCCGACTCCGGTCAGGTTCAGGTCGCCCGGGATGCCAGCGTCGGTTACCTGCGTCAGGACCCGGAACTCAACCCCGATCACACCCTGCGCGAAGAAGCCCTCTCCGCCTTTGCCCACCTGCACAAACTTCAGGAACAGCTTGAAGCCTTCGCCCATGACATGGCCACAGCCGAGGGTGATGAACTGCAAAAAATCCTCGATGCCTACGAACGCACCGAACACCAGCTTCAGGCCGCAGGGGGTTTCGTGGTGGACCATCAGGTCGAAGCCACGCTCCATGGCGTGGGCCTGACCGATGAATTTTTCGATGTCAAGGTCGCTGACCTATCCGGCGGACAAAAAGGCAGGCTCGCCCTGGCGAAACTGCTTTTGTCACAACCCAGCGTCCTGCTGCTGGACGAACCGACCAATCACCTGGACATTTCAGGCAGGCAATGGCTCGAAGGGTTTTTATCACAGTTTCAAGGTGCTGCTTTGATCGTCAGCCATGACCGCTGGCTGCTGGATCATGTGGTGTCACGCATCTGTGAAATGCACGATGGGCGTATCGAGGAATACCCCGGCAACTATCACAAATTCCTTGAACTCCGTGCCCTGCGCCGACTGGAACAGCAGCGGGTCTATGACAAACAGCAGGACCGCATCAAAAGCGAACAGGCGTTCATCGACCGTTACCGGGCAGGTCAGCGCGCCCGCCAGGCTCAGGGACGATTGAAACGCCTGGAACGATTCGTGCGTGATGAAACTGTTGACCGCCCGATGGAGCTGGATCAACTGCGCTTGTCGATCAGCCCTTCCAAGCGAGCTGGGGATTTGGTGGTGGTGGCCGAACACATCGGGAAAACTTACCCCGGCAAACCGCTCTTTAAAGATCTGTCGATGGTGCTCAAGCGTGGGGATCGGCTGGGCGTCATCGGCCCCAATGGCGCAGGCAAGTCCACGCTGATTCGCTGCCTGCTCGGGGAACAGGAAGTGGACACCGGCAAGGTGCGGGT
>JAAUTM010000197.1 GCA_012031455.1 Phycisphaerales bacterium | reverse complement strand
AAAGGGGCGAGATTTTCATCGGCGCGTGCGTCTGGGTTACCTCGATCAGGCTCAACAGGACCCCAAGCGTTATGTGGTGGTGGATGCAGGTCAGGGGCCGGATGCGGTGTTTGAGGAATTGTGGCGAAAAACGGGCGTGCATCTGCTCGCAGGCCAAGTGAATTCCAAATCGTGAACTACAATAAAACCGCATGACCCCCAGCTATCTGCAACCCTACCGTGATTCTCACGCCAAGCACGGCCCGGCTTTCGAGGTCACCTTGTGGGCAAGTCCGCGCACCCAGGAACTGCGTTTTCGCATTTTCACCGAGATGTACTTTGTCACCGGCAAACGAATTTTGGATGCTGGTTGTGCCCGGGGGGATCTGGCGGAGTATCTGCTGCGACAGGGTATTGAATACGGGCATTACACCGGGATCGATGCACTTGAGCCGGTGATCGAATTTGCGCAGGGACGGGGACTGGCAAGGGCGGAGTTTGTCGTCGGAGATTTTCTGGCTCAGCCACAGCTTATGCGACGTTGCACACCTCAGGTGGTCATGATTTCGGGGGCGCTCAACACCATGGACGATGACACTGTGTTCACGGCCTTGGACCACTGCTGGAAAGCAGCATCGCAAGCGTTTCTATTTAATTTTTTATCATCACGTTGCGGGAGCAAGGCCCCCAAACAGGAACCGCCTGTGCGTCGTCTGGACCCGCTGACAATGCTGGATTGGGCGCTGCAGCGAACATCATCGGTCGCATTGCGGCAGGACTACTTTCCACACGGACATGATGCCACGATCCTCATGCACAAACCTTCCTAGCTGATGGTATCGAGCATGTCGGAGAAAAAGTCCAAGGGGGAGTCTTCCATACTCGACAGGGGCAAGCCCTGGCTGATGCCAGCGGGCATGGTGGTGGCGGGTACGGCTCTGGGTGGAATGATGGGTGGGGCATGGGTGTGGATGTTGGTGGCCACGGTGAGCTTGGGGGCGGGCCTGTGGTCATGGGTGAGAGGTCGATGGTCCACATCAGCAAGGCTTGGTTTTATGACACTGATTTTGCTGGCAGCGGGACTGGCGGCCATGCGTGTGCATGAGCCACCTCATCAATCCATTGAAAATTATGCAGGGCAGATTTCGCAACTGGCGGTGGTACGGGGCACAGTGGTGCAGCGGCCGGTGCTGGTGGAACCTCATCGCGGGGCCTTTGCGCGGTTTGTATCGTGGGAAGCCCCTCATACTTATTTCGTGATGCAGGTTTCCGCCATTGAAAATAAGAGTCGTTGGCAGCCTTGCGAAGGGCGATTGCTGGTTCGGCTGGGTAAGGCGGAAACAGAATTGCAATTGGGCGAAATGATTGAAATTGCCGGTTGGCTTTCCGGATGGGAAGGCCCGAAAAATCCGGGGGAGGAGGATCGCCGCATCGAGCTTCAGCGCAAGGGTATCGGAGCACAGCTCAGTGCCACCTCCCTTGCCAACGTGCGACGACGCACAGACCCCTTGCCCCCTTACAAATTGGCGCACTGCTGGGATATGTTCCGCGATACAGCAGCGCAATTCGCACACCGTTCCCTGCGCCTGGGTTTGACGGAGGACGATGCATCCACGGCCCTGCTCGAAGCACTTTTACTGGGGCGATGGAATTGGGAACTGAGCCTGGTGGAAGAATCGTTTCGACGCACAGGGCTGGTGCATTTGCTTTCCATCAGCGGGGCACATCTGGGCATCCTGCTCGGCCTGACAGTAATGGTGGCCCGGAGCCTGATGCAAACACCGGGCAGGGTGATGACTGTGGTCATCGTGGTACTGCTGGGATATTTGCTGATACTTCCGATGCAGGTGCCGATTGTGCGGACAGCCATCATGGTGTTGCTGTTATGCCTTGGCTTCGCAAGTGGGCGTAAGGTGGGAGCTTTGGCAATGGTGAGTCTGGCGTGCCTGCTGGTGCTTTTATGGGAGCCGAGGGAGCTATGGAACCCCGGCTTTCAACTGAGCTACGGCCTGACGGCTGGACTCATCGCATTTTCCGGGCCGGTGAGTTCGTGGTTCTTCACCCCCATCGCCAAAGCTCATGAACCATGGAAAGCTGGCGACAGATTGCGGCATTGGGGTGCAGGATTGCTTGCCGCCAATCTTGTGGGTTTTGCCTTGGCAGTGCCCTTGGTGGCATATCACTTTGGCATGATCAGCGTGTGGGCGATTCCCTGGTCCATCGTGGCCTTACCGGTGGTCACTGCATTGATCGGATTGGGTTTTGTGAAAATTCTGGTGGGATTGATTTGGCCAGCGCCGGGTTGTTGCTGGCTCAGCCGGTGGATGTACTCGCGGAGTGGATGATTGTGCTTGTGCGGTGGGGCGCTGCTATGCCGGGGGCCGGGTGGTACCTGCATGAGCCGGTGTCATGGTGGTGGGCCTTGGCCATGCTGGGGCTGATGGTGTCGTTTTTCATGGGCGCATGGAAGCGCTGCCCGCAGTGGGGGCTGGTCCTGCTGTTGCTACTGACAGCGCGGCTAATGATGGAGCAATATGCGGATGATATGAAAAAGGCTCTGGTTCAAACGGCTGTGCCTGCGGAGGTTCGGCTGCACATGCTGGCGGTGGGCGAGGGTTCGTGTCTGCTGCTGCGCATCCCTGATGAAACACAGGCCGATGGCGAACACACGCTGATGTTCGACTGCGGTTCGCGTTCCTATTTGGAGCTGGGGACAGGCACTGTGGTACCCGCTTTACGTGTGATGGGGTACGGTGAGATTGATACGCTCATGATTTCACATGTCGACTTGGATCACCTAAGTGGCACGCTGGATTTGGCGGAGCAGTTGCCGGTGCGCCGGTTGCTGGTGACTCCGCAATTTGTGAGAGAGGTGGAAACAAGGCCGCATAGCCCGGCTGGATATTTATTGGAGGAGTGGCAGGCCCGTAACCGTGAGCACGGTGTGATCGAGCAAGGCTGGAAAGCGAAGATCGGTTCGGCTGAACTGGAATTACTCTGGCCACTGGGGGAGCGTGTATTGGCACGCAGCAATGACACTTCGATGGTGTTGTCGATACTGGTGGGTGACAAGCGTGTGCTGCTCACAGGGGACATTGCGGATGAGGCTATTGAAGGGTTGCTTGCGAGCGGTTTGGATTTACAGGCTGATGTGATGGAACTGCCCCATCACGGTAGTTTCACAGAGCGATCCATCGACTGGTTGCAAGCGGTGCAGCCGGAGCTGGTGCTGCAATCCTGCGGGCCGGGCAGAATCATCGATGACCCATGGAAGGAAGTGTTGACAGAACGCAGCATACACCGGCTCATCACCCGAAGGGATGGGATGCTTTCGGTCGTATTGCAACCGGATGTGAAGGGTGAGCAAAGTCTGCGATGGGAAACTTTTCGCCAGGAGTAAGCAATCGTTGACAAGCACAATTCCACTCAGGGCGACTGTGCCTCTGGTTCCACAAATTCGATGAGCACCTGAATTGCTTCCTGCTCATTGGCAGGCGGCTTGGGCTGGTCACGTTGGAACTGATCCTGGGGCGATTGATCCATCGTCGTGGGCAACTCCACTTGCTTGCGCAGGCGCGATGATCCCTCAGGTGAGTCAGCAAGTTGGCTTGATTCGTCTAGAAGCCGGGCATTCTGGCCGACGCGACCCTGATTCAAGTGGACAAGCATGGGCTGCAATTGTTGCAGGGGTAGCGAAAGATGAACCATGAATGTTTGACGGTTGGTGGTCTGCTGTTCCAGCTTGCGTGAAAGTTGCACATCAGCCTGGGCGGGGGTGCGGTATTGCGAATAAAGCTGCTCTTCACGCGGGGTTTGGGGACCTGATTTCAATTCATCTGCATTGGTTCTCTGCAAGGCTGAATCAGGCAGTGCGTTCATCGTCACGCTGTTGAGGCTGGCCCAAAGCTGTAACTCGGCCTGTGCTGCACGCGGATCAGGGGTCACCACCTGCACACGCTGCAGTTGCGACTGGTTGTTGACAAGCCCCCGAGCAGCCCCAACATTACGCCATTGGTCCTGGCCAGCAGCCGAGGCGATCTGGTTACCGGCTGACTCAGTTTCGGGTAACACCCGTCCAGCTTCGCTGAGCGCTGCTACCGGCGCTGGGGTGCTTGAGGGGATCACGGGAGAAGATGGAGCGGCAGGGGCAGTCGCCATAGCAGCAGCAGTATCTGATTTGGCCGAATCAACCGGTTGATGGAGATCACCAAATTCCCTGGTAGGAGCGGGGGCGGACGGCTTGAGAAACAGAGGATCGGCTTCCGTGGGAGTGGCAGCCAATTCGGGCAAACGTTTGTCACCAGCCAAGTTTGAATCATCATGGCTCGAGAGGCTGCCGGTGATGGTTGAACCACCAGCAAGTTTGGCATTGGATTCACGAGCCTCACCGGCTGCGCGATCCGGTCGACTGGCTGAGGGCGAGGAACCTGCAAGGGCAAGCCGAGGTGGTGTGTCCAGATCAAGTTCACGGTCTAAAGTGGCTTCTTCACGCACAGGGTTCTGGGCCAAAGCGGGAGGCTGGTCCATGTTCCGGTATTTGA
>JAAUTM010000196.1 GCA_012031455.1 Phycisphaerales bacterium | reverse complement strand
GCATCGCTGGTAACGTGGCAGGCTCCAGCCTTGCGGGGAGTCATCCCCCACCCAATCCAATCGGCTCCGTCCCTGCTGATCCTTCTCCACTGCCAGCCAGTCATCCCCAAGTCCCTTTTCAAATCCCCATGGGTATTCCGCTCCATTAACTTCATGGCGACTCGGAGTGCCCCAGGTTTCCCCTTGCCCGTAAAGCGGTAACCCCGGATCAGCTTGCCATGCCAGGTGGCTCGTCCGGTGTTCAGCAGCTCTGCAAAGGGAGGTCGGGCAGCCAGAATGAACCTGCCCCCACTCACACTCACCTGCGCCAGTGCCTGCTCATGACCCAACGCCCACACCAACGCTACCAGGGTGTGCTTGCCCGCTTCCAAATTCCAATCCAGCAATCGGAAAGGCCAATGCCCCGGGTCGCAGCGCTGGACGCCGATGCTCACCAGTTTCCCGTCCAGATAAAGCTTGTAACGCTCGTCGGCGCTCACTGCCACCTGAATCAATTCAGCCTTGGGCAGGTCAAAGGTGCATCGGTAGGCCATGAGCTTGGGCGGGTGACCGGCATTGGGCAGACGAATCCAGTGCGCAGGCCAAAGCCCACCGCCCCATGGGTCCTTCTCCGTCGACCATGAATTCCCAAGCTCTGGTATGTGCATAACTCAGCGCACCTTGATTTACCCTTGGTTCCCCGGCCAATCGATCCTCGCCTCGCGAGGACCATACGCAAACCACTATTCACAAATCACCCAGTCAGCCTGCGCACACTTCAGGTTCAGGGTTCCAAAACCCGCAGACGCATTTTGTGCAGGACCGGGCCATTGCCCGCCGTTCCACGGATGCTCACGGTGTAAAGTCCCGGTTTTTCGTAGGCATGGTGCAGTCCACCAGCGATGGTTTGGGCTGCGCTGCCATCGCCAAAATCAATGGTCTGATCCGCTGCTGCCAGACGGGACCAGAACATGACTGATGTGCCCGGTTTGATATCACGGCTGGGGTGGTAATACGCCCAGCCAGCGCCATAGTTGCCGGGGCTTTGCGGGTCGATGACACACAAATGAATGGCATCGCGATCTTCTTCGCCGTTGTCCGCTTTGACGATCAGTTCCTGAGCGTAGTAGCCGGGCTTGTCGAGTTTCACGCTGGCAATGGGGCCATCGATGACCGTGCCATCGTGCAGAATCCATTGATAGGAAGTGATGGTTCGGCCGGGACGTGCCTGTGAACGCGTGCCATCGAGTTCATAAGTCTGGCCGGGGGTGGCAAAACCAAATCCGCCCGCCAGGGCCAGCAGGGTGTCATCGTAATCCCGGAAATAAGCTTCCATCAAGGATGCATAACAATTGACCGTGCCACCCTGAATTTGCAGGTCCGTATGCACATGCGGGTCATTGTGCTGGTTACGGCCACCGTTCCAGGTCATGCCTGTTTTGGCCAGCACATCACCAGCCTTGACATGGGCATCCTTGGGAAAGGCTGGGTTGATCGATTCCGTGTTCATGTGCGAATAGCGGAAAACCGCCTCTTGCCCCATGTCGATGGTGATGGCGTTGCTGCGTCCATCACCATTGGGCAGAGGAGTTGCGGTGATGGTGCCGGGCTTGACTGCAATGATGTCAAGCTGATCGGGGATCGCGCCGAAATCTTCGCCACGGTGGTAATAATGCACATTGAACGGGACCAAGGCCGCCCACGTGTTGCGATAACTTGAACTGCGATGTCGGTAGTTCAAAATGGGAAATCGCAGGTCCGCAGGTCCCCAGGTGCTGTCTTTGGGGACAGCCGACAATTTCACATCACCGCTGACCCGATGGCGACCTCCGCCCAGCCCGCCACTGGCTGCCCACTCTCCGGTTTCCTCCACCGATAAACGTACATGCCCCAGCGTCACCGGCATCTGATAGCCCCGCAGCCACAACGCTGCCGGTTGCCCATCCACCATCAACTGAACCTTGGCAGCCCGGTAGGTCTGCTGGTTGGGGGATTTGCCCGTCACCAGGTCTGGTTCAAAATAATGTTCCACCCCTTGCAGGGCAATCTGCGTAATCCCTGCAGGCCCGGCCAATTGGACCGTTTGCCCGATCGATAATTCAAAGACCGTCGGCCAGGGACCTTGCACCTGTACTTTGGACATGGTTTCCTGTCCTTGCACACCTACGGTAACTCCCAAACTCAGGAGCCCCGCCAAAGTAGCGCTTATTAATCTTATATCTTTATTTTTTATCATGATTTATGATAATTAACCAGAATGTTGCCAGGGAGATGCCCGCAGATGCACTCTTGTATCGCTCAGCGCTGGGATGCCAAGGTCGGACGCATGCTCCAAGCGGGTGCGGGCAGTGAATCACATCAATCACGATAAATAATCCATGTCAGCGATTTAAATTTAACCCAAGATTGGGTCAAATGCAATTAAAGGATTTTGGCTGTCCGCGGCTGATTCCATCGTCAGCGGCCCCCAGCCGGTGACCTTTGTGGTTATTGACAGGCCCCTTTGAGCACCGGTTAAGAGGGGTTTTATTTTTCACATTTGGCGGAGTCCTCACAAAACGCTAATCTGTCAGACTTCCATTACTTTTATCCATCGCTCCCTCTACCACCACGGCCAACACCATGCGTTTTCAAGCCCCCAAAGGTACCCGTGACTTTTTCCCCGCTGACTGTGCCCTGCGCAACTACATTCTCGATGCCTGGCGAAAAGTTTCTCTGCGCCATGGGTTTGAGCAGGTCGATGGACCGATCTTTGAAACCCTCGATCTTTACAAAGTGAAATCGGGCGAAGGGATCATCAGCGAACTGTTTCACTTTGAAGACCGTGGGGAACGACAACTGGCGATCCGCCCGGAATTCACCCCCACGCTGGCGCGGATGGTGGCTGCTCAGGCCAATGCTCTGCCCCGGCCGATCAAGTGGTTTTGCATCCCTAACCTTTGCCGGGCCGAAAAACCTCAGCGTGGCCGATTGCGTGAGTTCTGGCAGTGGAACATTGACCTGTTGGGGTCCGACAGTCCGCTTTCGGATGCTGAGTGCATTTTCACCGCCATCGATTTTTTGCAGACCATGGGCCTGACCCCGCAGAACGTGCGTGTGAAAATCAGTCATCGACAAACGGTTCGGCACATATTGGCCAAGCTGGGCGTGCAGGAGGATCAGATGCTGGCAGCGTTCGACCTGCTGGATCGACGCGACAAGATTGATGAAGCTGAGTTCCGCAAGCTCGCTGGAGGGCTGGGGCTGGATGAATACAAGGTGGAACGCTTTGAGGAGACCTGCCGTCGGAAGTACCCGGCAGGGGATCTGGAACACATGAAACGTTCCATCGGCATGAACGAACAGCTGGGTGATTTGGAAGCCTTGGACAAAGCTTTATCGAGCTTCGGCATCCAGCGCTGGTGTGAATACGATCTGGGGATTGTGCGCGGGTTGGCGTATTACACGGGCATGGTGTTTGAAGTGCATGAAACCAGCGGCGCGATGCGAGCCATGGCCGGGGGCGGACGTTATGACCAGTTGATCCAATTATTCGATGGGCCTGCCACCCCAGCGGTGGGCTTTGGTATGGGTGATGTGGTGTTACAGGAAGTGTTGCGCGACAAGGCGCTGCTGCCTGAACATGTAGTGGCTGGTCCGGATGTGTTTGTGGTGGCACTCAGTGACATGGCTGCTGATCGCTTGCCGGGACTGGTGGCGGAGCTGCGATTGAAAGGGTTGCACACCCGGTTTTCGTACAAAAGCACCCGCAACCTTGGCAAACTGCTCAAGGATGCGGACAGCATGCGGGCTAAGCAGGTGCTGATTCTGGATGACAAGCTCGCTCAGGGCATGGTGACACTCAAGGACCTGGCGGGCGGCCAGCAAACCGAGGTGCCTGTGGATGCACTGGTCGGTCATTTGACAGGTAGTTGAAGCCAAGACTTGTCGCATCTTTTTCGTGGGGCGAAATGACTTGCCCTGCATTTTCCCGCATAATGCCTTCATGCCCACGCTCCCAATTACTGAAATCGCCGGCCACGTCGGCGGGGAACTCGTTGGTGATACAACTCTGCGTATCACCGGTGCGGAAACCCTCGAACTGGCTCAGCCCGGCCAGATCACTTTCATCGGTGAGGCCAAATACGCCCCGTTGTGGGAAACCAGTCGTGCATCGGCTGCGTTGGTGGACCATCGTCTGGCGGTGGAACCGGGCCAGGACCGAGCCATTATCAAAGTCAAAAATGCCGACCTTGCAATGGCGCAGTTGCTGGATTTACTGGCACCACCCGCGGTGCGCCCGCAGGAAGGTGTGCATCCCACAGCCGTGGTGGACGTTTCTGCGAAGCTCGGCAGCAAGGTGTGCATCGGCCCGCTGTGTGTGATCGGTGCCAGAGTGGTGCTCGGGGATGGTGTGGTGTTGCACAGTGGTGCGACGGTGATGGATGAATGCGTGATTGGGGCAGGGACGGAACTTTTTTCAGGGGTGGTCATCCGTGAACGCTGCAGCCTTGGCCAGCGATGCATTCTTCACGCCAATGTGGTGATTGGCGCGGATGGTTTTGGGTATCGGCCAGCGCCTGAT
>JAAUTM010000195.1 GCA_012031455.1 Phycisphaerales bacterium | reverse complement strand
GTTTTGAACGTGGAAGTAACTTACATCAGTGGATCGCCAGATCCAGTCCGGCCCCGCATGTGCGCGATTACTACAGCAGCACCACCTACCGCCAGCGTTACCGTGAAGCGGTGCGTTAAACCACGCTCGTCAAATCTGGTCAATGATTCTCGCTCTGCCGCCTTCCAATTTCACCTTGCCTTGAGCCAGCATTTGAATCGCCTGCGGGTAGGCGATGCATTCCTCGTTGAAAACGCGCTGTGCCAGCGTGTCCGGGGTATCGTCCTCAAGCACCGCACAGCAGCGTTGCACGATGATGGCCCCGGTGTCATAAGTCGGGTCACAGAAATGCACCGTACAGCCTGACACCTTGCACCCAGCTTTGAGCACCGCCTCATGCACATGATGCCCATACATTCCCTTGCCGCCGAACGCAGGCAGCAGGGCTGGATGAATGTTGATGACCTTGCCCACCTGCTCCGGTGGAATCGAAAGCAAGCTCATGAAACCGGCCAGCACCACCAGGTTGGCATCACAATCATGCACGATGCGCCAGATCGCTTGTGAGAAGGCATCGGGGTCGGAAAATGATTTGCGTGTCACAATGTGTGCAGGAAGTTGATAGTTGGCGGCACGCACCAGGCCGTAGGCATCGGGACGTGAACTAATGACGCACTTGATTCGTGCATCGAGTTCCTGCCGCTGAATCGACTCCGCAAGGTTTTGCAGCGTGCGACCACCGCCGGATAAAAGCACCGCCAGACGCAGGGGTTGTTTCATGCGTGGTAGTGTCCGGCTTCGCAGGTGAAGATTCAAGTGCCCACCCTCTGATCGCAATCGCTGATGAATCCGAACCGGCACAGTTCCCGAGGTTTTCATACATCCTGTCTTGAACATAAACTCATGGTGGTGAACCTACCCGTTCCAAAAACACGGCTTGCCCCTTCGCCCACCGGTGCTTTGCATCTGGGTAATGCACGAACTTTTCTTATCAACTGGCTGCTGGCCCGAAAGCAGGGTTGGCACATCGTCATGCGCATTGAGGACCTGGATGGTCCACGCTTAAAGCAAGGCGCAGCCGAGCAGGCGATTGATGATCTGCAATGGCTGGGGCTGGACTGGGATGAGCCATCGCCCCCTGCGACCTACACGCAAAGGGCTGACCTGACACCCTACCTTGATGCATTGACACACCTGCAACATCTGCAGTTGCTATACCCTTGTTCATGCACGCGTACCCAGATCGAAAATGCCTTGTCCGCTCCCCATGCTGATGATCACGAACTCCGCTACCCCGGCACGTGTCGGCCCGAAAACTCACCAGCCCTTTCTGATTCAATCATCACTATGCATCACCAGTCGCAAGCTCCGTGTGATTTACTGACCTTGGGCCATGATCGCCCCACTGCACTGCGACTGATCATCCCGGATGAGCCCATCACCTTCACCGACCAGATCCATGGCCCTATTACCTGCAATGTCCAACAACAGGTTGGCGATTTTGTCGTTCTCACCAAACTTGGATATCCCGCCTACCAATTGGCAGTCGTGGTTGATGATGCCCGTCAGGGAATCACCCACATCGTGCGCGGCGATGATTTGCTTTCCTCCACCGCCCGGCAACTGCTCCTCTATCAATTTCTGCACTTGTCCCCTGCCCCCCACTACTGGCATCTGCCTCTGGTGCTGGGTCACGATGGCAAACGGCTGGCCAAGCGTCATGGCGATTCGCGACTGGCGCACTACCGCAGCCTCGGCGTCCCCCCGCAGAAAATCCTCGGCCTGCTCGCCTGCTGGACAGGGCTGCAATCTCAACCTGTGCCCATTGATCTTCCCGCACTGCTGTCAATCTTTGATATTTGCAAGCTTCCCCGCACCCCTGCCATCTTTACTCCGGAACACCATCAATGGCTGATTACAAAATAATGATGAAGTATGGATCCACATCCTTGAGCGATGCACCGCCCTTGCCACGCCTGCTGTTTTTATGTTGTCTATTGCTTAGCTTCCTCACTGCCTGTCAGGCCCCGCCATCCCCGCCGGCACCTGCCCGTCTCTATCGCCAACCAAACTTTTCAGCTTGAACTGGCGCTGGATGACCCTACCCGACATCAGGGACTTTCCGACCGTGCAGAAATCGCTGCCCAGGGAGGCATGCTCTTGTGTTTCCCTCGCCCCGCGAGCTCACGTTCGTGATGCGCCGCTGCCTTGTACCCATCGATCTTATTTATCTGGACCCCGCAGGCCGGATCGTCGCACTTCATGCCATGGCCGTGGAACCATACGATCGCCCCGACCATCGTCTCAAACATTACCGCAGCGGCTGGCCCGCGCAGTTTGCCATCGAACTGCAAGGTGGCATGATCGCCAAACTCGAATTGAAAATCGGACAAATCATCGCCCTGCCCGTGGATGAACTTAAGCGTCAGGCACGCTGAGCCGATGAATCCATGGATAGGCCTGATATAACCCGATGGGGCTGCGGAGGCGTCCCTCTCCGTTTTGCTTTCATCCATTACCGGTGAACTTATGCAGCAGGGAAGTCTGCTTCTGATCGGTTCCAACGAACAGGTAATGGTTTCTCCTGGCATTGATGTTCTTCTGAACCAGTGGCCAGAGGAATCCCGACCCCGCCGTTTCAGTAAATCATTTTCCCAGATTCTGACCGACCCCAAATCGCTCAATCGTGTCGATGTTGCCTGGATCCTCTGTCATGAACCGGGCCCACGGGGGACTCTTTGAAGTCATCGGCCATCTGCAGATCGTCACGTTCCTGTCATGCTCACCCGGCCTGGCGAAGTTGAACCCCTGGGTGAATGCATTCAGCAGGATGTGATTATCCTGCCCCCTGATGCTCCGCCCGCTGCCGCAGCAGCAGTTTTACGCACTTTGTTCGCGGAATCCGAAACCATCCGCGAATTGGTCAACGAGGTCAACATCCTGCGCACCGAACACTCGAGCATGGCCTCCCAGATCGATCGCATGGATGAGGAGCTGCGTCTGGCTGCTCGCCTGCAACGTGAGTTCCTCCCCGTCAAAATGCCCAAGGTCGAAGGGTTGGAAATCAGTTTCCTCTACCGCCCGGCCACCTACGTCAGCGGCGATATTTTTGATGTCGTCCGTCTCGACGAAGACAATGTCGGCCTGTTCATCGCTGATGCCGTCGGCCACGGTGTCCCTGCTGCACTCATCACCGTTCACATCAAGCAATCGCTCAAGGTCAAGGAAATCGGCAGGCACCTTCCCAAAAACTATCGCCTGATTCCTCCTTCGGAAGTGCTGGCCGTGCTCAATCGGGAAATGATCAACCTGCAGGCTGGCAGCGTCCGAACTGCCACCGCGCTCTACGGCTCGTTTAATTTCCGTACTCGCGAATTCACTTACGCCCGGGCCGGGCATCCCCTGCCGCTGTTGCTGCATGCCGATGGTACCAGTGAACTTCTCGAAAGCGATGGCCCCTTGCTGGGCGTGTTCCCTGATGAGCCGTTTGAACAGTGCATGGTGAAGTTCGCTGCGGGTGATCGCCTGCTGTTTTACAGCGATGGTTTTGAAACTGCTTTCCAAGTCACCGCGGGTAAAAACAAAACCAGTGCCAAGGGTCTGGCCAACAATCAGTATCTGGCCGAACTCATGGGATTGGCTTCAGGCAAACTCGAGGATGCTGTCAATCTGTTCGCAGCAAACTCGATCAGCAGATCGGCTCGCTCAATCAGGTGGACGACCTCACCATGGTCGCACTGGGTGTCAACCTCGACGAACACCGCTGGCCAATATCGCGCCCAACCCTGCGACCCCGCTACGCGCTGCAAGCTGAACGGTACCGTAACTTCTTCAGCAATGGCTCAGTTGATTGATGCGGTCGATCATCTGCCGAAGTCGCCCATGGCTGCGCTTGTTGAATAACAATCGCAAGCGGGGTAATTCCAGGAAATCTGTTTCTTCCTCAAGAGCTGTACACTGTGTGATCTCCCCTTGCGCGAGGATATCACCAAACTCATCATTCAGAGCTTTCAATACCCCTTGCGGAAGCGGTTTCTTCAGGCGCAACACCAGCGTGTCACGCACGAATCGCTGCGAATGGTAAGTGCTGTAAAACGCCTTCACATGCTCGGCTGCTTTGCGAGGATCATCAAAAATATGGTACAGGCTCAAATCCTCCGGGCTGATCAGGCCGGTGTGCAGCAGGTGTTCACGCACGTAATCCTGCCAGTAATACCAATACGCCCCGCCCGGCTCATCCACCATGACAATCGGCACCACCGGAGCCTTGCCGGTCTGCACCAGCGTGAGTGCTTCAAACCCCTCATCATGCGTGCCAAACCCGCCGGGGAATAGGGCGATGGCATGACTCTGCCACATGAACATCAGCTTGCGGGTGAAAAAATAACGGAAGGTGATGAGCTTGGGGTCGCCCTTGATGTACTGATTGGCGTTGGTTCAAGGGAGCAGTCGAATCGACACGCCAAAAGATGCCTGTCGCCCTGCTCCACCGTGACCCGCAGCCATGATGCCATCGCCAGCCCCGGTAATGACCATCCAGCCATACTCGGACATCATGCGGGCAAACTGCACC
>JAAUTM010000194.1 GCA_012031455.1 Phycisphaerales bacterium | reverse complement strand
TTTAAATCAATCGCATATTTTATTTGTTGAAGCGTAGCAAATAAAAAATGGCAACTTATTAGGGGAAAAATAGAAAGATAGCTCCTCAAATTTATTTTTAAATATTTTTGACTCAGGCGTTTCTTGGACAATAATGGAGATGCGCACGCCTCTATCTACTACTGGCTTAATATGTTCAGCAAGTGGATCGAAAACAACGGCATTTAAATTATGACAAAATATTGATATCTTATGTTTAGCTCTCTCGAACATGATCCTATACAAAATAGCGGCATGCGCAGGTTGACTATTGGAGATGAATTCGTCAGAATCCAACTCGGACATTTTGCGGACGATTTCTTCATAAGTCATTTCATTCGTCATTTTTTACACGCAATCGTCATTAGTTGACCATAAACTTCAAAGTTTTAATTATATTTACATGAAACCCCTGTTTCAAGTGGCAATGAACATTTTAACAAATAATCATAAAGAAAACATGGACTTAAACTTAAAAAAATATAACATAGAATGGGGCGGATATATGGATTCGCCTTA
Organism: Phycisphaerales bacterium; assembly: GCA_012031455.1. The sequence continues at coordinate 4,023 of JAAUTM010000194.1, read as the reverse complement.
AATTCACCGCGATTTCACCATCGTCCACACTTCGTCAAACAATTTTGTATCAGCCCCGACATCGGTGAGGTATTCCAGAGTTTTCATCGTTGCGGCATCGGGATAGATGTCCGGGTCGTTGCGGTCGGCCTCGGCGATCATCGGCATCGAAGCCTTGTTGGGCGTGGCATAACGATTGAAATTGGAAAGTTTCGCGCCGTTCTGAGCATCGAGAATGAAATTGATGAACTGGTGTCCGCCCTGCACGTTGGGGGCCTTGGAGGGAACCATCATCACATCGGTCCAGATCACGCCACCTTCCTTGGGGATGGCAAACGCCAGCGTGCTGGTTTTATTTTGCTCGGCTTGTTCACTGATGCCACGGACCGCATCGCCGTTGTAAACCACCGCCAGCCCTGCTTCCCCGGCCAGCACTTTATTTTTACCGCCCACACCACCCTCAAAACCCAGGCACTTGGAACTTTTCTTGGCACCTAGCAGCAGTTCTCCTGCAGCCATGATGTCCGCCGGGCTGGTACTGTTCATGCTCTTGCCATGGTAACGCAGAGCGATGCCGATCATGTCCCGCATCGAATCCATGAGTGTGAACGAGCCGGTCTGCTTGGATGAATCAAAGAGGACCGACCATGACACTTCATCACCGGGCAAAAGACCCTTGCGGTACATGAGTCCCACCGTGCCCCATTGATAAGGCAGGCTGAATCGGCTGCCCGGATCAAAGGGTGGCTGTTTGAAGTCATCGCCCACATTCACTGCGTTGGGGATCACACTCATATCCAGTGGCTGCACCAGCTTCAGGTTGATCAGGGCTGGAACGACCACATCCGACACGACGATGACATCGTACTGGCTGTCGCCCCCGGCCTTGCTCATCTTGGCCAGCATCGATTCGCTGTCTTCGTAAACATCCACCTGCAATTTCATCCCGGTCAGCTTTTCAAATTCCGGGATCAGCTCCGGGTCGATGTATTCTGAATACATGTACACCGTGACCCGTTTGGCTTCCTGCTGTTGAGATTCCTGTCTTGCACAGCCGACCACCGCCAGCAGAAGCATCGTTAACATCAGCAGTTGAACGGTGACCGATTGTCCATGGTTGGTGCGGAAAGATGATCGTCTCATGATGTCACTCCTTGATGAATCGCCCCAGGCTTTGTAGTGCGATGACCAGCAGCATAGTAAATAGAAAGATCAACGTCGACAGGGCATGGGTCACAGCCGTGATCCCTTTGCGCAATTCACCATAAATGTAGATCGGTAAAGTCACCGTGTCCGGGCTGCTGGTGAAAAAACTGATCACAAAATCATCCAGCGACAATGTGAGTGCCAGCATTGCACCTGAGACCACGCCGGGCAGAAGCAACGGCAGCGTCACCCGGCGCATCACATACGCCGAGTTGGCGTAAAGATCACGAGCCGCTTCATCGACCGTGGTGCCGATGGTCGCCAGCCGACTGCGTACCACCAGAGCCACGAACGGCACCTGAAATGTCACATGCCCCAATATCATGTTCACCGGCAGCACCAGCCTTTGCTCGCCAAAGTAAAAAGTCCACCAGTTGGGTTCAAAGATCGGCGAAACCTGACGCAGAAAAAAAAGGGCCACCACCATCGCTGCTGCCAGAATGATGTCAGGGGTCACCACCGGCAGATGCATCACCAGTTCCAACCCGCTGCGAAATCCGCTGCGCCAGGGAAATCGGTCCAACCCCAATGCCAGCATTGTGCCCAGCAATGTTGCAATCAAGGTGGAAACCACCGCCAGCAGCAACGTATTCCAGGTGGCCGCAAGGATGCGTTCATTCTCAAAAACCTTCGCATACCACTTGAGGGTGAACCCTTTCCATACAAACCCGCGCTCGGCATCGTTGACACTGAAAATAGCCACGGACAACATCGGCAGATAGAGCATCGCCAGCGTGGTCAGGGCCGTCACACTCACCCACCGTGGCAGCTTCCGTGCATCTTGCCGGGTTTTAGCAGGCTTGGCACCGGGCGGTGTTGCTGCATCCTTCAAAGTTGTTTTCGCTGTGGTTTCGATGGTTGATTGATTTCTTTCACGCCTGAACTTATCGGTGGCGGCAAGTTCAGGATTGTGGAACGCAACAAGTCGCAGCTCGAACCAGATCGCCGACGCAATTTGCCCGCGCTAAACAAATACACTCACTCGGCCACTCGGCCATTCAACTACTCGACCACTTCATCTCACAAAACTTCGCCTGTTTTCGAGCCGCTGCGTCGCCAGAGGTACAACCCTATCAGGGTCAGCAGAATCAAACCCAGTGACAACGCGGCACCGAAGGGGTAATCCCTGCTTTGGTTGAACTGCTGCTGAATCAGATCGCCTGCCAGCATGTACTTGGCACCCCCCAGCAAGTTGGGCACCACGAACATCGCCATCGCAGGAATGAAGGTGAGCACGACTGCCACGGTGAGTCCCGCCAGGGTCTGGGGCAAAATGGCATGAAAAAACACTCTGGTTTTGGAGGCATACAAATCCGTCGCAGCTTCGACGATCGACCAGTCCAGCCGTTCGACGTTGGTGTAGATCGGCAGCACGGTGAATGGTAACAGCGTGGTGATCATCCCCACGTACACCGCTCCCTGACTTGGATACAACGCTTCACCCGGTTCGAGCAGCCCGATCCATTGCGCCAGCCGTGCCAGGGGGAATTGGGCGGATAGAAGCAGCATCCATGCATAAGTCCGCACCACCAGATTGGTGCAGAAGGGAATGATGATCAAAGTGAGCCAAACATATCGGCTGCGGGAGGGCCTTGCTGCAATGAAAAATGCCAGGGGATACGACAACGCCACGCAAATGATGGTTGCGACTCCAGCCACCATGACGCTGCGTACGAGGATTCGTAACGTTTCCGCCGACCAGCCGAAGCTGCCCCAACCCAGCAGGCGCCAGAAGTTGTCGAAGGTGAAACTCCACTGAATCTGCCCATAGGGGCCGCGTTCGGTGAAGGCCACGGCAATGAGCACCAGTGTGGGCAGCGCAAGAAAAACCAGCAGCCAGAGCACACCCCCGGCGACCATCATCAGGCCGCGCATCGTCAAGGCTCTTTTGCTTGCAAGCTGCCCAAACCAGATGAGGCGTTCAGTCAACCAGAACCTCCACCGACTCCTGCGCAGTTCCAGCCAGACCATTTCACCAGGCAACACACGCCGGGCTGCCGATGCCTGCACCCGCAAAGCGCCCGGTTCCACAAACACTTCCTGATGCGAACCGCGGTAGATCACTTCCTTGACCTTGGCCCGTACCGCATTGGCTTTGGGCTTGGTCGAAAGCACCCGAATCCGCTCCGGTCGAATCGCCAGAGTTCCCTGTTCCCACGTCGGGTGTTCCCTTGCGGAAAGATCGCCAACGTCCGTTTGAATGGTGCCGTTTCTGCAGTGACCGTTGATGAGGTTGGCCGAACCAAGAAACTCGGCAACAAAGCGGTTGCGGGGGCGTTCGTAAACCTCAGCGGGGGTGCCTGACTGCTCGATCCGACCATCGCGCATCACCAGAATGCGATCCGAAACGCTCATCGCCTCATCCTGATCGTGCGTCACCAGAATGAAAGTCTTGCCCAGCTTCTGCTGCAGCCGGCGCAGTTCAATCTGCACCTCCGCGCGCAGCTTGGCATCCAATGCGGACATGGGTTCATCCAGCAGCAGTACCGAAGGTTCATTGACCAGCGCACGCGCAAGTGCGACACGCTGACGCTGGCCACCTGAAAGTTGATGCGGTTGGCGGGTGGCGAAAGTTTCAATGCGGAGCATTTCCAGGGCGCGCTCGATGCGTGGCCGGGCATGGGCGTCATTGATGCTGCGGGAACGAAGTCCGAATGCGACGTTTTCGTACACGGTCATATGCGGGAACAAGGCGTAGCTCTGAAACACCGTATTGACCGGCCGACGATTGGCAGGCAGTGGGCCAAGGTCCATGTCACCCAGCAATACACAACCAGCATCAGCCAGTTCCAACCCTGCGATCACCCGCAGCAAGGTTGTTTTGCCACAGCCCGATGG
>JAAUTM010000193.1 GCA_012031455.1 Phycisphaerales bacterium | reverse complement strand
TGGCCATGGTTGAGTCGCTGGCGAATGTCCGTAGCGCTGATGTCCAGCACCGGCAGATCAAGCATCCGTTTGACCAAAGATCAGTCGACCTGCCCACAGGCAGTTGCTTTAAAAGATCATCGCGGTTGGCAGGGGGGCGTACCATGACCAGTGGCTCGGCCAGTTCCTCGATGCGATCGGATTGATGCCATTTGAAAAACAGCTGGAACTTGGTCAGCTCCGAGCAGCAGTTGCAGTTTTACACTGGGGCCAAGCTGTGTGCGCAGAGTTTCAAGCGTATCCACGGTGTAATTGGGTTTGTCGGGTTGGCTCAGAGCCTGCTCGATTTCATCTTTAAGAATCAAGGCCCAGGGTTCATCTTTGAGGGCCAGTTGCAGCATCGCCAGTCGATGTTGAGCGGGGGTTTGAGCGCGGCCGACCTTGAACGGTGAGCGACCTGCAGGGATGTAAACCACCGCCTGTGCCCCAACAGCTTGCATGGCCAGTTGGGAAGCTCGATATGCGCACAATGTGGCGGGTCGAAGGTACCCCCGAAAAGCAGCAAGTGAGTGTATTTTTGAAGATTGATCGAGGTCATGGCATGGGCCCTGTCAAGCCAGTTGACGGACCGCCGCCTCGACCGCATCCGCCAGATTTTTCCCTGCCAGAGCGACATGGCGACCAAGCCTGACGGTGATGGGGATTTCCAGGGGTGGGTATCAGGTGCCACACGGCTGCGGGAACGTTGTCGGTTCCATCAGGGCGTACCCAGTTTTCTGCTGCAGTGGGAATCGCCATGTTGGCAGGGTCGCTGATGGCCCGGATCATGCGCATCTTCAAACCGCATTGGGCGGATACTTGTGCCAGATGGAAAGTTTCCATGTCCACGGCTGCGGCCTTATGTCGGGCGTAAAGCTGCTGCTTTTCCTCGACGGAGTGGATCAGATGATCCATGGTGAGCAGGGTCCGACGAGGATCGCCTACCTCCGATTCCGCAATCAGAAGGGGCCTGTCATCGGTGAGCTGATAAGCCTGCCCCTGTCCGTTGATGACCCATTGAATATTGAGCGTGGTGCCTGCTGCAAGCGAAGGGTTGAGTCCGCCCGCAAAGCCCAGATGAATCACATGGCTGGGCCGATGTTCTTCGAGCATGGTGCTGAAAACTTCAACCGCCCGCTCAGCCCCCATACCGGTGACCCTGCGACGATTCGCCGTATTGATTTCGAACCGGCCTGTCCTACAAACCAGGGGCGATCCGGCTGAAGTTTTAATCGCTGGATCACCGGCTTTAACTCATCACGCACGGCTGCAACCAGCATGATGGTCCCGGTGTTGTCAACGCCATCCGCTGCGGACCCGGGGGATGGCCGCAATGACACCGGAGTTTTGATATTGGCATCGAGCATGGATGTCATCCTGCACTCCTCTACCGCAATACATCATTGTCGGTGGTTTGCGGGGGATTGTCGAATGGATGGTTCATAAGCCCGAATTCAAGGCGGCAAGATGGCGGGAAAAATGTTCGCTGAGCATGTCATGATAGGTTTGCGGATGCTCCCTGAGGACTGCGTGAACCGCTGCACCCAGCGCTGGATCAGTCAGCACCGAGCCAAAGGTGCAGTGCAGAATCTGTCGGCCCGGCTGCGTAAAGCCGAGCGCTGCTTCCGCAGGGATGGTTGACCATGTTTGCAGATACAACTCGGCGAGTTTGAGATCATCGGTCACATCCCGCGGCGAAGGGACCTTGTCAAGTGTCGCTGAAACGTGGTAGGTGGCCTTGTCGGTGTCGTAGCGATTTCGGGAGAAGTCAACGATTCTGCGAAACAGCGGCGGATCATGTTTGGCAACCACTCGCAGGGCTTCGAGATAGCTCGTGCCAGCGGTTTTGACATGGAACATGCCACGGGTGACGCTGGCAAGCATCGGATAGATGGAAAGCTTGTCCGAACCCGAATGGAGGCTCAGTTTGTAGGGGCCAATGGTTTGGGCTACGGCGGCATGGACCTTAAGCGCTTTTTCAAACGCAATGGGATCGCCCTTGAAATCCACCCCTTTCTCAAATTCACCGACAAACCTCGGGGCCAGACTCACGAGTTTCACACCGGCCTTGAGACACTGGTCGGCGATGATGTAATGCTCGGCAGGGGAGGTCGGGTGCGGTGTTTCGTCCACCGAAAGTTCAATCTCGAAATCCTGACCTGCCTTGGCGGCGGTGTAATGGATATAGGAAGCCAGCTTGATGGCGTGATTGATCGCTCGGCCATACTTCACCACCACCCTCTGCATCACCGATTCAGTGAATTTGATGATGAACCGGCCTTTAAGCTTGATGGTCTGGTTCAGGTATTGGTCTAGCCAAGCACTTCCGCGCGAACAGCTTCGAATTTCTGTGCGAGGGTTGCGGGGCCGTAAAGGTCGGCCTGCGGATCAACATGATCGGATGGATCAATGGTAAAAAAAACAAACCCTGCGGCCACAGTGGCATCCACATCGGCTTCGGTTTTAAGGTGGTCAGCATCTGCGCCCCAAAGGTCGTCATATTCAGCAGATACCAGAGCCGACTGGGCGGATTGAATCACCTGCCTGGGGGTGCGCTGTGTGCGAGTCATTTCCCGGATCGACTGCTGGGCAAAGATGGGGGCGATACCCGCATCGACGGAACGAAGGGCGGACAGGTGGCCGGGGGTGGCCAGTCCCAGACGGTCCCCAAAACCAAAGCTGGGCTGCATACCGAGGGTGACTGGCTTGCCGACAACGGCCATGGTGCTTGCACTCCCTTGAGGGTGACCCCGCCTTGCTTGCGGAGGAACAAGACAAATTAACGTGAGGATAGATGATGGTCAAAGAGTCGTCCGTCACGTAGGGCAAGTCAGTTGCCACGATCCTGAAGCTCTGTCACAATGAAGGGCTTGCATCGGATGACGCACCCTCATTGGAGATTAGCATGCCTGCCAAACCCTTGAAACTGGCCGTGATCCGCGGCGATGGAACCGGCCCCGAAGTGGTTGAAGAAGCACTCAAGGTCCTCAAAGCCGTGGCCAAAAAGGATAAGTTCACCTACACCACCACCGAGTTTCCCTTCGGCGGGGATCGGTACATCAAAACCGGTAAGGTGATCGATGATGATGAGATCAAAGGCCTGAAAAAGTTTGATGCTGTGCTGCTGGGGGCACTGGGGCACCCGGATGTCAAACCCGGCATCCTTGAAAAAGGCATCCTTCTCAAACTGCGATTCGATCTGGACCAGTACATCAACCTGCGTCCGGTGCACCTGTTCCCCGGCGTGGATACACCCTTGAAGGACAAAGGTCCCAAGGACATCGATTTCGATGTCATCCGCGAAAACACCGAAGACCTCTATTGCGGGAACGGCGGCATCCTTCGCAAAGGCACGATGCAGGAAGTTTCCACTCAGGAAATGATCGCCACCCGCTTTGGTGCAGAGCGATGCCTGCGCTTTGCCTTTGATTATTGCCGGGCCAAAAAGAAAGCTGGCAAAGGCGAGGGCCAACTGACCCTGGTACACAAAACCAACGTGCTGACGTTCTGTGCTGATACCTGGTTCCGCGCGTTCAATGAAATCGGCGAGCAGGATTACCCCGACATCAAGCGTGATTACAACCATGTGGATGCATGCTGCATGTGGTTCGTGAAGTCACCCGAGTTTTACGACACGATCGGTGGTGCCCAACATGTTTGGCGACATCATCACCGATCTGGCTGCAATCATTCAAGGCGGGCTGGGTGTTGCGGCGGGGGGGAACATCAACCCTGACAAGGGCGGTGTGTCGATGTTCGAACCCATGGGCGGAAGCGCTCCCAAGTACACCGGACAGAACGTCATCAACCCCATTGCAGCCATCGGCGCCTTGGCGATGCTGCTGCAGCAGACGGGGATCAAGTTGGCACCACAAGTCACTGGTGAAAGCCGGTGACCGGGTGGAAGCTGCCATCAAGAAGACAACCCCGAAGATGAAAACTCAGGCAGCCGGGAAAATGGGCATGGGCACCCGCGAGGTCGGCGACCTGGTATGCGAAATGCTGTAATTTGCTGATTGGATTGGCATCGAAAAGTGACATTCAGCATTACAAGGCTACAATTATGTGACCCTCAAGGAATACGGTTATTGTGTGTCACAAACGCACTTGTGAGAAACGGGAGCATAGTTCTATGACTACGTTTCTAGGACAAGGTATTTATTCGATTTCTGAAGCCGCGAAGCTGGCCAGGGTATCGCCACAAAAAGTTCGCGCCTGGTTTACCGGCTGGAAACAATCGGCCGGTTCTGTCCTACGCAGCGACTATGCGGAATTATCCGAACCATCCCAACTGATTAGTTTTTTGGATTTAGTCGAAGTTGCGGTTGCATCCGGACTTCGATCCAAAGGGTTTTCACTTCAGTATCTTCGCCGTGCTTATCATCAATTGTCCACTGACCTTGGCACAAATCACCCATTCAGCCATCGCAAACTGATGACCGATGGGAAAAAGTTGTTTTTACGTGCAGCCGATCAATCCGGTGATATCGAGTTGCGTGAGGTGGTGGAACGGCAATATGCATTTGATCCAGTATTACGGCCTTACCTGGACCATATCGAATGGGATCATAA
>JAAUTM010000192.1 GCA_012031455.1 Phycisphaerales bacterium | reverse complement strand
ATCACCCAACACAAAGAGCGTGTCAGTGTCAGGGTTGTAAACCACTGCTGAAGCTTCCGAAGCTTCCACGGGTGGTAGTGCAAAAGTTCCCGTATGCTGGTAGTTAGCCAGATTGACTTCGGATACGGCTGCAAATGCAGGTGTTGCGAGCAACAGACCCATCACAAAAATACGCGCGGTGCAATCCATGCAACTCTCCTCCTTTGTTGAGTGCATTAATGTAGGAGGCACCTCACCACCAAGTGTTAGTTGAATATTAATCTTTGACGAGGAATTCGTAAGCGTCTGGTCGCAAGAGGGCTTTTGAGATGAGCATGAAAACACCACCCGTGCCTACGAAGAGCAGTTCATGGCCGTACGCTTAAGGCTAGGATGTGATTCCAATGAATAGAGGTGTCACTCAGGAATCCAGAGATAATGCCGACACCCTCATCAAAAAATAATTGACAGTCAACAGGCTGTGGCTTTGGGATTGGTCAGGATGGATGTACTTGTCGGGTTTGGGGAGTTTGCAAATGAATCAGGAAGCGGGTTTTTTGTGGAACGTAACCGGACCGGTGCGCGACATCCGTCTGGTGGCGATTGATTTGGATGGCACTTTGCTGCGCTCGGATAAAAACATCAGCAAGCGTTGTGCGGCTGCAATTGGTGAAGTCAAGGCTCAAGGGGTGAAGGTGATTCTGGCCACGGCCCGCCCGCCACGTTCCGTACGACAATTCACAGCTGCCCTGCAACTGGACACCTTGCAGATTCACTACAACGGAGCTTTGATTCACGATCCGCACCGCGCTCGACATGTGTTTCACCAGCCCATGGAACTGACCCTGGCTCGGGAAATTATTCGTCAGGCTCGGCGTTTGGACCCGCAGGTGGTGGTGAGCATCGAAATATTGGACAAGTGGTACACGGATCATTTTGATCCGACGCTGCCCACGGAGACCAGCCGGGCGTTCATGCCTGATTTCGTCGGCCCGCTGGAAGCGATTCTGCGGACCCCGATTACCAAGCTGATGTTGCTGGCTCCCCCGGAGCGGTTGAAGTTGGTACTGGATTTGGTCAAGCGTAAATTCGGCAGTCAGATAGCAGTGGCGGTGAGCGATCAGCATTTATTGCAGATCATGCACCCGCAGGTGGACAAGGCCAGGGCACTTGCGTGGATAGCCACTCACTACGGTGTGGCCAAGGAGCATGTCATGGCCATCGGCGATGCTCCCAATGATCTATCGATGCTGACCTGGGCGGGGCTGGGTGTGGCCGTGGACAATGCCTGGCCAGCGGTGAAGGAACAGGTGAAGGAAGTGGTGCCCAGCAATGACCAGGATGGCGTGGCAGTGGCGCTGGAGCGGTATGTGCTAAAAGGTTGATGGTGCAATACGAAAATGCAGCATTGCAGACGAAGCCCATGCCGAGTCGGCATGGGTTCTGAATGAATTGATAATTACCCACACCGGTGCGGTGTGGGCTTCGTATGGAGTTAAAAGTGTAAAAATTTCAGGGTACGAGGAAAGAATCATCTTCGTGAGTCGGGGATTCGGTACCGATGTAGTTACGGACACCTTGGGCGGTCCAGATGTTATCGCCGCTGCGGGTGACAGGCTGGTCATTCCAGAGGGTGGCCCCGGAGGCAAAGAGAATGTTCTGGCCGCGAAGCTTGTGGGAGGGGCTGGGACTGGCAGGCTGAAGATCGGTGCGGAAGACCACCAGCCGGGGATCGTGGCGAGTGGCGACAAAGAGCGGATTTTTATCAGCAAGGACCGCCAGGTCAGGGGAACGATCCAGACGCAGGGGTTTGGGGGTGAGCTGGTTCTGGTAGCTGAATGACACAGCCGGGGCATTAGGCCAATCCGTGCTGTCGGCTGCAAAATGTTGCGGGGCTTGCGAATTGTCGGGACAGGCCATGGTTTGCGGGGTGATGTAACCCTGACGGGCCAGCAGGAACAGGTGAGCGGGGTTGGAAATCTGTTGACGATTGGCGATGGTGCGATTGGTGTCAGCACTCCCGTGACTCATCCCCACCGAGGCCCAGCTTGCTGAGGGTAATGATGCGGTACGGGGCATGAGGCCTTGATGGTCGGTAGCGTAACGGGCCATAGCCATGCCGGTGAGACCAAGGTTGTACTGGCATGCCAGTCGCCGGGCTTCTTCTCGGCTGGCCGCCAGCGTGGGCCAAAGCACTGACAAACCCATGAGCAGCACTGCAGCCACCGCAAACATTTCCCGCCAACGGAAAGCCACTGTGGGTGCGGCCAGGGATTGAATCTGCATCGCCAGTTCTCGACGCTGTTCTTCTTCCTTAATTTTGCCCAGCACCTTTTGCGTCAGGTCGGCAGATGGATCCATCACCGGATGCTGATCCAACAGCTCCAGAATCTGTTTTAATTGCTGAACGCGGGGATCATTGTGCTGGGGGGCAGCGCTGGCCGGGGATGCTTCCAAAAGCATGTCCAACGCCTGGGCATCGGCTGGGGAGAGTGTGGCGGGCTGATTGTGATTGGGTTTTGAATTCATCACTTGAATCTGACTCGCGCTGGCTGGCAATGGGACTTATATTAGCAGGTCGATGATGGTTTGGTCATGTTTCACCCCTGTCATTACGCCAGGGATTGGCAGCAGGTTCGGGGCCTCTTTGAACATTTTCATTCGCTTTATAAAAAGTGGAGTTGCAAGAAACCCTGACCTTGGGCATAATGGCTGATCTTTCCTCCAATAACCTGAAGGTGTCTGAAAACCATGGCTCATTCACTGTCCGCCAAGAAACGGGTTCGTCAGAACGAGAAAAGCCGGCTGCGCAACCGTCGCCGCGGCTCTGCCCTGAAGTCCACCATCAAGGGATTTCTGGGCATGGTGCAGCACGGCAAGGTCGAGGAAGCCGAAAAGGAACTGTCCAAGGTCTGCCAGGCTATCGACAAGATAGCCGCCAAGGGCACCCTCCACAAAAACACCGCTTCTCGCTATAAGTCACGCTTGGCACTTCGTTTGAATGCTGCCAAAAAGCCCCCAAAGCAGCCTGATAAGCTGCTGATGAGCTTGAATAGCAAACCTCCAACCCATGCCCAGCGGTGTGGTTTTCATGGATTTATAATAAGCTTTATTTCATGCTCCGTCGGAGTCGTAAATGGAAGTAAGCGGTTGATCAGGAAACCACTCGCTGCCGCTCGTGGCGCTGACGGAAACGTAACAGGAAACCACTCGCTGCCGCTCGTGGCGCTGACGGAGCTCCATGGTTTACGTGAGCAGGAATGCGATCAGTAAGCCTTGGCCCACACCACACGCTGCGGACTGGGTTTCCCGGAAAATGGGCAGGTCCCCGGCTCGATGGGCATCTGGTCGGTGCCAAAGGGGATACAGCGCACGGTGACAGCTAAATCCTTACGGATGGTTTCTTCGACGGCCGAGTCCCCCGAAAAATGCGTCAGAGCAAACCCGCCATGGATTTCCGGCTGGTCCGCGTTCTGCGGTGTGAAATAAGCATAAAACTCGTCCTTGCTGTCAATGACTTTCATGTTCGCATTGCGATATGCCAGGGCACGCTCGCGCAGGTTGCTTTGAATTTCTTCAAGCAGGGTTGTGATCCGCCCCACCAGTTCGCCCCGTGGCACGGATGATTTTTCTTTGAGGCCTTTGTCCCGCCGAGCCAGGAACACCGCATTTTGGGCCATGTCACGCGGACCGACTTCAGCACGAAGCGGCACGCCCCGCTTGATCCACTGCCAGTTTTTGTCGCTGCTGGGCAGGTCACGGGTATCCACTTCCACCCGCACCGGCCTGCCTGCATAATTCTGCGCTCGCAATTCAGCGGCCAGCGACTGGCAATACTCCACAATCGCCCGGGGTTTTCGGCTTTCATGGTGATCGGCACCAGCACGATATGCACCGGTGCCAGTTTGGGTGGCAGCACCAGCCCGTCATCATCCGCATGATTCATCACCAACCCGCCGACGAGCCGGGTGGACACACCCCATGAGGTTGTCCACGCATGCGCGAGCTGATTGTTTTTATCCAGAAACTTGATGTCGCTGGCCTTGGCAAAGTTCTGACCTAAAAAGTGTGAGGTCCCGGCCTGCAATGCTTTGCGATCCTGCATCATGGCTTCGATGCAATAGGTATCGACAGCTCCCGGAAACCGTTCGCCCTCGGTTTTTTTGCCTTGCAACACGGGCATGGCCATGTGATTCTCGGCGAAGTCCGCATACACGCCCAGCATCTTCATCGTTTCCTCGACGGCTTCCTCCATGGTGGCGTGGGCGGTGTGACCTTCCTGCCAGAGAAATTCAGCGGTGCGTAAAAACAACCGGGGGCGCATTTCCCAGCGGACGACATTGGCCCACTGTTGATGAGCAGGGGCAAGTCACGGTAGCTCTGCACCCACTTGGCGAACGAGGCCCCGATGATGGTTTCGCTGGTGGGGCGGACGATCAGCGGTTCTTCGAGCGGGCCTGCGGGCACGAGTTTGCCATCCTTGAGTTCCAGCCGATGGTGCGTGACCACAGCACATTCCTTGGCGAACCCCTCGACGTGCTGGGCTTCCTTTTCCAGAAAGCTCAGAGGGATAAACAGGGGGGAAGTAGGCGTTTTGATGGCCGGTGGCCTTGAACATCCCATCGAG
>JAAUTM010000191.1 GCA_012031455.1 Phycisphaerales bacterium | reverse complement strand
CCCCTGTATGGCCCGCCTCCGCTGCCTTGCGGTACCAGTTCACTGCTTCTCGATCATCCTCGCCACACCTTCGCCCGTTGGCATACATTAACGCCCAGATTGAACATTGCCTCTTGCATCACCCGAATCCGCAGCCTTGCGGTACCACTTCACCGCTTCACCGTAGTCCTGAGCCACAGCTTTGCCCTCGGCGTACATCCTGCCCAGATTGACCATTGCTTTACATCACCCGAATCCGCAGCCTGACGTTCATTATCTAACAAGAAACGCAATAGTTCATCATCCGTCACCATTTTCGTTTGGGCAGGACCCTTGGGGGCATCCGCATTGGCTATGACCGGAAACAAGATGCATAGAAAACCCACCAGCAGAAAGCTCGCCGAAACTCGCGTGATGGAAGCCATGGTTCCCCCTTTCAAGTTTGTTTGATGAAGATGGTTGGCGATTGGAACATTCGCCGATTAACACCCATGAATATTAACGAACATTGGCAGGTTGGCCAACAGCGGATTGCAACCATCATCGGCCTGACCCTCAACGGGTGTTCGAGCATTGCAATTGCCAATTGCATTGTTCTACAATGGCTTCCAAGTTGAATACGACAGATCTTAAAACCTGGCAATCCAATTATCCGAGTGGTGCACTGACACCCAATGACAAACGCCGTGAGGAGGGCACAATGCTGCGGGGGAAGGGCGGTCCATTCAATTCATAACAAATGAAAGTGACCAAGATGGTCGTAACCCAGCAATTTCAAGGTCCTCAAGATGTACGTGAAATACTCAATTTCGTGGGTATTTCTTGGCATACCCAAGAGCATTTAAACAGGCTAAATGCATTGGTGGAATCCAATCTGTATGCAATTAATCAGGTTGTGGGAGGGTTTGCGTTAGTCGATACCCCTGCAGCCCCTCCTGAAGGGATCATCGGCGATTGGATAGAAAACTTACTGAAAAATGTGGTCGAAGTAGTGTTGTTTCCCGATCCACTTCCGCCTGATGCAACGACATGGGAGAGCTTGGAGACCCTGTGGTTTCAGTACATTGAGTATCAGAAATATCTCCACATAACTAAAGTACACGACATTAACCTAAACAAGCCATGGAGCATTCGCAGTGCAGTGCTTGCTGCATGGAACATTGAGTTTTCAGAGGTTAGCAAGCCGTTTGTGATTGGTCCAGAGTCTTCTGATTCCGCCCACCATATCGCATGTCGAGCCGCACGAACGCTTTTTTATAGTTTCGAATACTACATGCAGCAAACCGAAGACAAGCCAGAACAAAGACCTCAGTTGTGGGAATCCTTGTTAAAAAAGTGGGATCATGAAACGGTGACTCATGAATGCAATCTTGCCCGTGCATCGTTAGCAACTGAATTGAGGATGGTTCGCCAGCGACTTGAATCGAAAGGGCCGGGACAAGCCGCCAGCAATCCCTTGCCCAAGAGTAAGACAGAGAGTAAAGCGGAATGGCTAGCGAAGGCAATGATGTTTGTAAAAGACAATCCTGACTGGAGCGACGCAAAGATTGCCCGCAAGATCGGTAAAAATTCTGGTACTTTGTCCCGGAACAAGCAATACAAAATAGCTGCGTTGCTGGCTCGTGGTAGTAAATCCGACCGGCCCAAAGGGTATCGCACTGTTGACCCTGATAGCGGAACGACTGATGTAGAGGCCGTGGCCCCATCAGCGACACCGGATGCCGACAAATCCGATCGTGGGAACCCCATTTCTGGTTCACGATTGTTTAAAGAATATTGCGCAGAATGTGAGGAACCAATCAGGGTAACGAGGGACAAGGTAGGTAAGAATCCAGTATGTGATAATTGCGAATAATTGACCGCGCAACGTTGCGCGCAATGAAAGTCCATGAAATAGACCAAATTGTATTGATTTCGCCATTTCGCAGCGCAACACCCGCGCAATGTGGTCTGGGATTCCATAAGGGCAAAATGCCCGGAAAGGAATTCCCAATGTATCGCAAGACCATTACGTGCCTTCCCCCCTCGCACTCAGGCTACGGCTCACTGCCGAGATAATCGGGCAGATTAGAGTCTTGGTTAACGCCCGAAAAATGGGTGACCGCTCAAAAGCCGCAGAGGTCCATCGTGAGCTTGTGCGAATAGGCGTGCTGGTAGAGTTTCCTCGGCAGAGTAAAGAGGTGGACCGAGATAACCTCAACATTATGCCCAAAGGGGATTCGCCACGTTTCGCAATTCGCCTCCGCCAGACGGTGATTGGGAACGAAGGGGGTGCGAAATGACCGGAATACCCCAAGAACGAACCAGCCTACGCCGTCGACCGATGCCCAGCGCCCTGGCGGTGGACACCCGCGGGGCTGCGGCGGCACTGAGCCTGAGCGAGAGGACCATTGCCAGGCTCGTGGCAAGTGGGCAATTGCCCAGCTTTACCGTGGGCGAGAAGAGCCGGCGCTTCTCAGTCGAAGCTCTGCGCCATTGGGTGCGTGAGCAGTCCGAGAAAGGCGGTGAGGAATGACTACCTCTACCCTACAACCTCAGAGGCCCGACATGCTCACCAGCAGGCGGCAGGAAACCGCCCAAGACATAAAAAAACATCCCCAAGGTGCTGACAAACCTCACCAAAATGGGCAAATTCGGGGGGTTTGTCAACGTCGACAACCTATAGCATTTCCCACACATGTCTTACCTGAACCGTTAAAGGACTTGGTAGTGGCGACAACAGATGCAATTGGATGTGACCCTGTATTTACCGCATTGCCGGGTTTGATTGCGCTGGCGGGATGCATCGGAACGACCCGTAAACTGATGATCAAACGGGGGCATGAAGTCCCGGCTGTTTTGTGGGGTTGCGTGATTGCTCCATCGGGTAGTGCGAAATCCCCTGCAGCCGAACCTGTTTTCGCCCCCCTGAGTGAGATTCAGCGGGTAAAAATCCGCGAATACGATGTCGATATAAGACAATATGAACAGGACATGGCGAACTATAAGACTGCCATGCAAAAGCACGAAAGAAGCACAAGTAAGGGCGCCGCCCCTAAGACACCCTCACCGCCCAAGCCGACAAGGTACTTGGTCCGTGATGTAACCATGGAGGGGATGTGCTCACTTCTGAGCGACAACCCCAGAGGGTTGATCTATGCGACAGATGAATTGGCTGGCTGGATCGGCATGTTCGACCGCTACACAACTGGGGGTCGCGGCGGAGGTGATAGGGCTCATTGGATATCAATTTATGATGCGGGGGAAGTGATCGTTGACCGCAAGGGGCACCGAGTAAAAGAGCCTTGTCTTCAGCATCTGCGGCAGTGAGCTTGTTTGGTACCACACAACCCGGCCTGATTTCAAAACTGTTAAGGGCTGATGATTTTGCAAGCGGACTGGCGGCACGATTGCTGATGGTCAAACCCCCGATAACTTCCCTGCGGTGGAATGATAAAGACATCCCGGAGAAGGTAACCATTGCTTGGAAAAATCACATACGCGAGATTCTTCAATTAGAGCATGATAAAGATGACGATGGTGAGCCAAGGCCCCAACTGGTCAGGTTCACTCCGGATGCTACTGCAAGGTATGGCGAATTTTACAACCAGATGTCCGACCGTTGGGCGGATGCTACCAACGATGACATTCAAGCCGCCATTGCCAAGCTCAGGGGTGGGGCTGCCAGGCTGGCGCTGGTTATTCATATGAGCAGGGCATGTTTTGGAGAAGTCGACCCTGACATGGTGGACATCACAAGTCTGGAAAGCGGCATTGCTCTGGCCGAGTATTTTCATGCCCAAGCGTTGGAGGTTTATCAATTATTTGAGGGAACTGAAGATGAAAGAAGGCGTCAGGCTTTACTCGATCTCATCAAGCGTAAAGGTGGATCAATCAGTGTGAGAGAATTGATGAGGTCAGGTAGAACCTATGCCAACTCTGCAGACGACGCAGAACGAGCGCTCCGTGACTTGGTTACTCATGGATATGGGACGATAAATGAATCCATCAGTGAGGATGGAGGCCGACAGCAAATTATATTCACTTTGTATGTCGACGTTGACAAACCCCCTGAAAATTGCGGGGAAAACGCAGTTTGTCAATCTGCACCCCCGTCAACTGGCTCTGCACTGATAATGGACAAGCAGGTGATAGACCCGACAGGATAGAGCGGTAAATCATGAAATCCACCACCGCACAACTCAATCCGCCTGTGATCGTCACTCGCCGATACCCCGCAATCTTTTACGCCCACCGCAAGCCGATAGGCACTGGTCACTCCAAGCCAGGAAAGCCAAACCAGAGGGTGCTTGACGTGGGTAGCGCAATAGTGTATAATATATACGTTTTGTAAGATTCGTCATTATGAGGATACAACCATGGATAAGGCTATTGATGTCTCCATCATTCGCACCGAGCTTGCCACGACGGTCAACCGCGTGGCCTTTGGCGGGGAACGGCTGCTGGTCAAACGCAGCGGGAAGCCCGTGCTGGCGATGGTGCCTGTGGCTGATCTTGAACTGCTCGAAGCCCTGGAGGATGTTGCGGATGTCAAGGCAGCCCGCAATGCCCTGGACGGAATGAAACGCAAGGGTGAGAAGCCGGATGTCCTGGGAACAGGTCAAGGCGGAGCTTAAGCTTTGAAAGCTACACCCTGACA
>JAAUTM010000190.1 GCA_012031455.1 Phycisphaerales bacterium | reverse complement strand
AGCCACCGGTCGTTTTCCGTTTTTCGTAAATCGATTCATTGGAATAACACTTTTATGGTATGCACGAACCGGGGGAAGGCATGCAGACAAACCCGGGTGGCGGGAGTATGGTCAGTGGCATCTGGAGCGACAGCATCTTTTTGCACGCAAGGCTTCGGGTGAACCGTGGAATCCGCAATACGGCCATATCAGTCCGGCTATGCCCCTCGACGAAAAAGATTGGCCCAAAGGTATCCAAAACGCCACCTATGGCGACTGGCTTGCGCGACGAATCGGCATCGCGGCTGGTCATACGGGGGTGACAGCAGTGATCGCCGCCGACTTTCTGGAAGGTCTTCCTTACGATAATACGAAGGTCATCGACTTTCACCCGCGTATCGTCAAGGCGTTCGAGGCATGGGCGAACATCCAACTTCCGGATGCCGGTGATGCCGAACGTGCCAGGAACATCGTAGATCATCATTTTACGAGTTGGAATGATTTCTGGGCGGACACCTATGCTCGCTTTTTTGCTTCGATCCTGCGCGAGATCGAGGCAGCAACGGGAAAAAAGCGATGCTGGGTTTTCAGACCCACCGCACGCCGAATCAGCGCCGCATGTTGGGGACGGACTATCGCATCATTTTGGAGCATGTGCCTGCGGATCAAATCTGGTCCCGTGTTGAATTGCAGGGGGACAAGTTGCGAAAACTTCAGCCACCGGGGGCAAGCTCGGCGGTGTTCGGGCCTTTTGCTGCGCGTGAGCCAGATTTCATCGTGGCCGGTCAGATGAATGCGGACCATGAGGCATTCTGGGACTCGGTGAACAACACCTACGCTGACACACCCGCAGTCGATCGTGAGGAACGTGGCCGCAAGTACCTGATGCATCAGTGGCTGGAGGTTGGTTGGACACATATCGCCACACGCCAAGGGACGGTACGGCGCGGGGTTCAGTTCTTTATGCGTCAGTATTGGGACCCCAGAGACAGCCAGCCACCGGTGGTTGATTTGATTCATAGACATCACCCGACACGCCCATACGGTCTGGCAAGTTACTACTCGATTCCCAGTGAGCGGAAGATGGAATCACAACTCAAGGAGTATCAGATCAGCGATCGTCTGGCGGCCCTGCGCTCACGCGGGGTACCGTTTGGATACCACGTCTCGGATGCGTCGTTGCCGAAGCTGGATCAGATCCATGCACCCACCGGCTGGATCGTGTTTCACCCCGAACTGCTCACAGAAAAGAGCGGCAGCTTCTTACCCGCCTGGCACCGATCGTGGATGTGCAGAACATGCCCGACAAGCCGTTGGGCTTGAGTGACAATCTACGCGGGTTCGGCTTCTTTGATCAACACGGCGATCTGATCGTGTTGACCACGCATACAGGGAGTCATGCAGCGCAGGCACAGGTTCGACTGGCTGACCTTGAAGATGGTTCATATGTGGCACGCGACCTGATCAATGATGAACGTGTCGCCTTTGTGATCAGCGGCCAAGCAGGTTCATTCTCTTTTTCAGTGGAACGCTGGGGTGTACGCCCATGGCAGATTCGCAAGCAAAAATAGGCATATTTCGCATCTGACGGCAGGCGGGGCGGCTCATGTCCACCATGTTTCCATAAATATTGTGACTGGCTCAATACGACAAATCAAATGAAAATTAGCCTTGACAACCAAGCTCTACATGACAATAATGGTTCATATGTCTGAAATGATTCATTTGTCAAATGCCAGCCAATCGTCGGATGGAACAACGGCTCTTTTCGAGGAGCCGTTTCCAAGCCGTGGCGCGGTGCAGGCCTTGCGGGACCGTGTGCTGCAGTATTTGCAGGTTCAACGGCTTGCTCCGGGGTCGCCGTTTCTGAATGATGCGGACTTAGCCAATCGAGCGGGATTGAGCCGCTCCACTGTTCGGCGAGCCTTGGACCCCCGTTCATCGTGAAGGTTGGCTGAGTCGTGAAGTTGGTCGGGGGACGTTTGTTGGGCCGAAGGTTCTGAGCAATGCTCGTGGAAAGTCCGCGCCAGGGTGCAAATCGTTACGACTGGGAGTCATCCTGTTTGATATCGGCGGACTGGCACATGACTGGGTGACTCCCAGAGTGATGGCGGGGCTGGATCAGGCAGCCGACGATGTGGGGCTGACCGTTGAGTTGCTTGGGCTACGACATGAGGATGTTGCCTCTATAACCCGCCGTCTGGAACGCAGCCGACCGGATGTACTGGCATCCTTGGCGGCGCTGCCGCGCGATGCTTTGTTGCTGCGGGATGCGATGCGTCTGGACATTCCGACGCTGGTGGTGGGCACGACACACCAGTTTCTGGGACTGCCTGCGGTGGTGGAAGATAATGTTCAGGGTATGAATCTGGCGATGGATCTGCTGCGAAATGCGGGGCATGAACGGATCGGATTGCTCATCAATCGTTGGCCTTCGCCCTGGGTGTTTCAACGTCAGGAAGCATTCGAAAAAAGGATGCTTCTGGAAGGGCTTGATCCCAATCTGATAGGAACCTGCTGGATAGGCTCAGCAAATCATCCTGGATATCACAGCGAACCGGACGGACTGAATACCCTACCAAGACGTTCATTAATGGGAGGTTCAGCTTTCTCCGAAACACTTCCGCTTGATGGGGCAGACAAGACCGTTATTCGATGGTTGAAGCAAACACAGCCCACCGCCATTGTCACCGCAAGTTACGTCGCCATGGAGACCCTTGGCGATGCTATTGGACAACTTGGGATCAGCATACCACGTGACTTATCGGTGGTGGGCTTGGATCAACATCCTTTGGCCAGCCAATGGCTGGGTGTTGAGCCGACGCTTGCCGAGTTACCTCTTGAAGCAATAGGTCGACAGGTTGCCTATACCAGCCGTGCACTGGCCGATGGTGCAGAGTTGCCCGAGGTCGTTCGTATACCCTTCCAGATGCGGCAGGGTCGAAGCATTGCTGTAGTGGAGAGCAATACCAACGTCCGACAATCGGTCGCCCGTCAGGGAAGTATCTCTACATAATGATCAACCCTATTTTCTACCACGCCACATACATTACATTAGTAACAAGGGAAAACCGACACTCCATTTGAAAGGAAATGAAATGAATAGATCACATCAGACTCAAAGCTGGCTGCCAGGTAAGGTTAGTGCTTTTACCCTCATCGAATTACTCGTGGTGATCAGCATCATTTCATTGCTGGTAGCCATCCTGCTGCCAGCCCTGAGTGCTGCCCGTGCCTCGGCGCGTGACGTTGCCTGCAGTTCAACGCTGCGTCAGATCGGTATCGCCACCGCAGCTTATGAAGTGGATTACACGGTTCTCCCTCCGGGGATTTTAAGAACGGGCGGTCCCGGGGGCTATTATGACTGGACCTTTGCTTTGCCGGATGAATACATGGGTGGAAGCAGCCTTGCCGGCCAGTCGGCTCAGCAACGCAAACGGGTGTTGCGATGTCCCACTGCCACCTCGTTCACGCCCGGAAAAGAAAACCCCAATCACTATCTGACACATCCGCGTTTGATGCCGGACATCACCATGGACGACCAGTCCATGCCTAACCCCAGACCCAAGTTGAAACTGCAACGCACAGGTTTGCTTCAACGACCCAGTGAACTGTTTTTGGTCGGGGACGGTGCTCAATCCAATAACGATGGTGGTTCGGATGCGGTGGGCAAGTCGGTCGATGACAATCGCATCTGGTGGCAGGGGATGGTATTGGAATCATGGGCGAACCCCGACAGCAGAATCAATCCTGGTCCGAATATGGACGGCAACACAGGTGCCACCGGCAAAGAACATCTGCGTTACCGACACAGCGCGGGTCTGAATGTGGTGAATCTGGTTTTCGCCGATGGTCATGGCGGAGGCATTAAGTATGGCGACATGCTGGTCCGCAACACCCGAATTCCCCAATAACGCTGTCATTCTGACGGAGATACGTCGGCAACCATCCGATTTGATTTCACTTTTTGTTTTGTGGGTAATTAGGTCTGATTTCCTTGCGACCAAACCTCAAGGTTACACGTTGCTTGATTGAATTCATGAATCAAGTGTCATGTGCTTCATTTTCTCCGGGTGATACGGAGTTTTTCGAATGATGACTCAGGTGGTGGTGCTTATGGTGTTAATAATCATGCCCGTGGCTCTTGCTGCCGAAGCAGGTGTTGCTGAATTCAAGGAAACACAGGACTCAGGCCAACCCGGAAAAGGTATCAATTGGCAACCTGTACCCTTTATCACTGCGGAAGCTCGCGCGCAAGGCGTTAAAGTGGGCGGTGAAGGTGCTCAGTGGCCCCAGTCGATTGATGTGGATGAGGTTGATGGTACGTTCGTGCTTTTTGCCACCGATGTGGGAGGAATCTGGCGAAGCCTCGACGCAGGCCGAACCTTCGAGCATGCCAATGTGGGACATACGCCACGTGGGAGCAGCGGCATCGCCATCGACCCGCACTTCCCAAATCGGGTGATCAGCGTTGGCAGCAACTCCATGGGCTCTAAGTACAACGGCCTGTATCTCAGCGAAGATCGCGCCGCATCATGGAAGCCGGTGCATCTGGCTCCGATAGCCGGACATGCGGACCGTCGTCGCCAGGTGGTCTTCGACCCCGCCACCCATGACGATGAAGCAGGGATGACCCGTATC
>JAAUTM010000189.1 GCA_012031455.1 Phycisphaerales bacterium | reverse complement strand
GGGGATAGCGGGTTTGCGTTGTGACATGAGCAGGGGCAGGTAATCAGACAGGGGCGAAGCTGGGGTGGATGCAGATGAGGCCTGAACCCGGCCATCGCTGAGCAGGATGATCGCATCGGGTGGGGCTGAGCTGTTTTGGTGAAGCAGCTGGTGCAGTGCGGCGTCGAGACGGGTGACGCTACCCTTTGGCTGAGTGGGCAGATCGCTGGGGGACAGTGCGAGCAACGGATTATCGAAAGTATGCAGTGTGACTCTGGCAAGTTCGGCAAGGGAACTGTGAAGCATCAGAGCATCGGCACGGGCGTGTTGGTAACGCGTTTGGCCTGATGTTTCATCAGCCACCGACATGCTTGCGGAAGTATCAAGAAGTACAGCCAGATGGGGTAACTGCGGTTTTGGTGCGTCGAATGATTCAGTTTCTTCGAGCGATTTGAGCGAGGGGTTGAGTAAGAGCAACAGGAGGATGAAAGCTGGGATGTCTGTGGTGATGAGTCGCCTGAGAATCGAGCCAGCGGATATGGCTTGCCCATGGGTGCGGAGCGCAGGCACCCATGACAACACCATGGATGCTACTACCACCCCGGCAGCCAATGACCAGAGCCACCATGGAAGCAGCGGTGCCAGGTTCCAGTCGGTCAGGGATGTCATAGGCTCACCCTGACTGGATGGATTTGTGTACGTTTTATTCCCCACGGCCACCATTGGTCAGCCAGCAGACATAGCAGACTCAGCAGCAGCAAGCCTGCTTGCAGGGACTGGTTGGATACCACAGGGGAAGTGACAGGTTGTGGCTGGGGTACCGCAGGTGTGGTTTTGTGAGCATCAACAGGATCGCTCAGCAGCTCCACCCAGGCATGCAACCATGGAAGAAACTCCGGCTGCCAGGGGAGCTTGCTCCTGGATAAATCGATATTCATCTCTACCAGCCAGCCACGATCCGTATGGTACACATCCACCCCCGGAGCTTCATTTTATGGTCATCCTTGGCTGTCGAAATGCCCTGAGTTATGTCTGCGAAAAACGGAAACTTGATAGTGATCCGCTGTTCAAGCTCCAAGGGGAGTGGCTTAAACTCCAATGCCAGAAGTTCAAAGTCAGTACGTACAAGTTCGATGTTTTGCGCATCCTGATCGGAGCCTGTGAAATAAATCACTCGACCCCCGTGATGCAGGATTTGCCGAAGGGTAGTTATGTCCGCAGGTGAAAACGGCCCAGGCTCCACGATCACCAGCAGTTGGTAACCCACCTCCGTCGGATCAAACCATGTTTGAACAGGCTGAACATCCACATCCACTTTGTTCCGCGCATCACTCTTGCCCCAGGGTTCTAGTGCGTGACGTATCAATGCAGCGGGATGCGGCGGATTGATACTGGGCTGAGCCGTCCAAAGCAACACCCTTGGTTTGCTGGGCTTGGTCAATGCTGGTTTGTGGGGCTGTGGTATATCAACGACCTCTGCGCTCATGTTCATGGAGTATTCATTAACGCCGGTATGCATCAATGTTGTTGGAGTATCCGTGCTGGCAGCAATTTGGGTGGGGTTGTCAATCATTGGGCCAGCAAAGGCGCAGGCAAGGCAAGCGATCAAAAGCAACCTGAGCAACAAGCGCAGGGGATCGTGCAGTCGATGGCGGAGGTGATGGTTTTGATGGACGAGTTTGCCGGGGACAGAAAACGCATGGCCGGGAACATGATCTCCGGGAGAGGTGCACGCTGGCGCAGGTGCAGCCAGAGCACCCAAGCCATGATGGGCAGGCGGTGAGAAGGACCCAGGGTTGTTGCCAATCGATGGCCGTCATGATCTACGCCAGCCAGCGTTCCAGCACCAAGTGCCAGGGATCGCTCGTGTACCAACGATGATACGTCCCGCCCAAAGTCCGGGTTTGGCGCTGGATGGTGGTCCGATGTTCTTCAAAAGCAGACACATACCGGTTGCGAGACTCAGCCAAGTTCACTGCTTGTGATTGACCTGTTTCCAAGTCCATCAATTGCACGGAATAGTGATGACCAGCGGGCAAGTGGATTTCATCGGGGTGGATGACATGGCCGATTATCACCTGCCAATGCAAGCGGGTACACCAACGCAGAACCTCCCAAAGCTGTTCAATATCATCGCAGAGAAAATCGCTGAGCAGGATGAGCGTTGATTGTGCCGGGTGCTGATGAACAAGCTCCTCCAATCCCGATGCCAGATTCGTGCTAGCCACAGGCTCAATGCGTGAGAGCGTGGCTCCAAGTTCACGTGCATGGCTCACACTGGAACCGGGTTTGTGCAGCTTATGGCAACGGTCCGTCAACAGCGCCAAGCCAAGTAAATCCTGCTGATGTTGGATGAGCTGTGTCAGTGCCAGTGCCAGCCCCTGTGCGGAGGCGAGCTTGCTGTGGGGTTGATGGTCAGACCAGGGGAACCCGGTGAAGGTCATCCCGGCACTGACATCCAGTGCCAGCCAGTAACGTCGGCGTGTGAATTGGGCAAATTCACGGGTGAACAACCTGCCTGTGCGTGCCAGCACCTGCCAATCCAGGCGGCGCAGATCGTCGCCCCCGACATAAGGCCGATGCCCCAAAAATTCATGGCCCGCTCCACCTAAGCGCGAGCGATGTTGCCCGATCGTGGTCCCCGGATCAACGCCCGTGATTGCCGGTGTGGCGAGTCTGCGATGCCAAAGCCCGCTGAGCAGGGCTGGATCGAATGTCACCACACTTGCGGGCAAAGGTTTCATGATGTCTTTGTCTTTATCAGGAGATGATCCACAATTTGCCTGGCCGTAATCCCCTGACTCATGGCCCGATGATTGACAAAAATGCGATGCGTCAACACTGCCAGAGCCACAGCCCGAACATCCTGCACGGTAGGGGTTACCCGGCCATCCAGCAACGCTGTGACCTTGGCAGCCCGTATCAGGTTCTGCGAACCACGCGGACCGGCACCCCAGGCTACAAAGTCTTTCACCATGGACGATGCATCCGCACCCCCGGATCCAATGCCCGCACCCCCGACCCCCGCCCCTGGTCGACTCAATGAGCACAACCTCACCGCGTATGCCACCACCGATTCGGCCACCGGTACTGCTCGCACCAGTTCTCGCAACTGGACAAAGGTATCCTGGCTCATCACCGCCTCCGGCAGCGCGATTTCCGTGCCACGGGTAGCCTGCACAATGGCCTGTTCCTGATCCATTGTTGGATAGCCAACATCAATGCGCATCATGAAACGGTCCAGTTGCGCTTCGGGCAGGGGGTAGGTGCCTTCCATTTCGATGGGGTTTTGTGTGGCCACCACGATAAAGGGATCAGGTAAGTTGTGGGTGATGCCGCCGAGGGTGACATGATGCTCCGCCATCGCTTCCAGCAAGGCCGACTGTGTTCGTGGCACAGCCCGGTTGATCTCATCAGCCAGCAGCAGGTTGGCAAACACAGGCCCGGGGCGAAACATCATTTTCAATTCGCCGTCGGCTCCATCGCGTCCCAGCAGTTCGTAGCCGGTGATGTCGGCTGGCATCAAATCCGGGGTGCATTGCACGCGGCTGAATTTCCAGTCCAGTGCATGCGCCAAGGCCTTGACCATCAGCGTTTTGGCGACCCCCGGCGGACCCACCAGCAAGGCATGTGAATCCGTGAGGCAACAGATCAGCAGCAGATTGATCGCCTCATCATGGCCGACGATCACCCGTTGCAGACCCTGGCGCAGGGCTTGCGTTTGTTGTGTGAAGTGATTCAGCAGGGCCTGACTGTCCATGCAGTTCCCCGACATCACTCGGCCTTAGGCCCCATCAAATCTTCAGCGATGGCGATGAGTCGTTCCAGACGAACGGGTTTGAGCAGGTAGCCATCCACGCCCAGATTCTCAGCGTATTGCTGATGGCGTTTGCCTTCGTTGGCGGTGACCATGATCACGCGCGGGGCCTGGGGCAGTTGTTTGATTTTTTCAAGGACGAGGAACCCGCTGCGTTTGGGCAGCATCATGTCAAGGACCACCAGGTCCGGGGGATCGGCTTCACAGATGCGCACAGCCGTGTTCCCATCGCCACAGGTCTGGGTCAGGGCACCTTCGGATTGCATGGCCTGATCAATGCTGGCCATCACTTCGGGGTCGTCATCAACTATCAATACTTTTTTGTCACGTAAACGCATGTCTTGGTCGGCGTCGGTCATGATGAATTACTCCTTGGCGGTGGGATACCAGCAGGCGTGGGGAAAGATTGTCGGCGAAATTGAGATTGAGGTCAAACTCCCCGATGAAGCCAGACCGAGTCGCTGTGGATGGATGGTGATGAGAGTGTCAAAGTCAATGTGCCCCAAGGCGCTGACGAATCAGCCTGGCGCGGGCCTCACGGCGGGTGGCCTGGTCCATCGCACAGCCGGTGAGCCTTTGCAGATGCGCCGGTTGGGTGATGAGAAACAATTCATTTAGGGTACGAATGTCCACCAAATCCATCCGTCCCAGATTCACACCCAAACGCAGATGCGAAAGTAGCTGCATGATTTCTTCGGTGCCCATCACCCGTGCCTGTGTCAGAATCCCCCAGGCACGCCAGATTTTGTCATCCAGCAGAGCCGGTCGCTGGCCGAAGGAGGGCCTGCCGAGCCTGCTGCTCATAAGCGATGATCTGGGGGACG
>JAAUTM010000188.1 GCA_012031455.1 Phycisphaerales bacterium | reverse complement strand
GTGATGCTGGCGGTGAACTGCGCAGCCTTGTCAAGCAATTTGCTCGAGAGCGAACTTTTCGGTCATGAAAGGGGGGCATTCACCGGGGCCGACCAATTGCGTAAGGGCCGGTTTGAACTGGCTGACGGCGGCACGCTGCTGCTGGATGAAATCAGTGAAATCAGCCCGGAATTGCAAGCCAAACTTCTGCGGGTTTTACAGGAACAGCAATTTGAACGGGTGGGTTCCAGTTACACCATTGGCATTGATGTGCGGGTGATTGCAACGACCAATCGTGACCTGGCGCAATGCGTCGCTGAAGGAACATTTCGCCAGGATTTGTATTACCGATTAAACGTATTGCCGCTGGCCCTGCCGCCGTTGCGTGATCGGGTACAAGACATTCCTTTGCTGGCCGAACATTTTCTGGGTCAGGTGGCATTGCGTGAAGGCAAAGAACCCAAACAGTTTGACCCGGCAGCGCTGGAACTGATGAAAAGTTACCCCTGGCCGGGCAATGTGCGGGAGCTGCAAAATATCTGTGAACGGGCCAGTGTGCTTTCGCGCGATTATGTGATCCCTGCGGACTTGATCGAATCATGGTTGGTGATGATCCCCAGAGTGGTAACCATGCCGCAGGGGGTCCATGCCATGCTCGGCGGAGGTGCGGGCATGATCGGCTCTAACTTTGTGCCCCCAGCCCTGCCCAAATCAATTTACAACCAGACCGGCGGATCATCACGCACCCTCGAAGAACTCGAACGCACACAGATATTGCAAACGCTCACGCAGTATCAGGGCAATCGCACGCGCACGGCCCGGCTTGGGCATCGGGGTACGCACCCTAGGTTTGAAACTTAAAAAATGGAAGGAAATGAACCTCGTGGCGCAGACGATATGAGATAGCACAAAGCGCAATGTCTGCGCGAAAGGGCGCAGCTTTTGCGCGATCGACTCGTGGAACAGAATGATTTGCTTCGCCAAAGCCCGTGCAAGGCGGTGCATGGGTGCAGATTGAAAAGCGTGCATGGGCATGGCGGTTGCTGATAAGTATTAGGTGATGCGTTGCAGATTGGCTTGAAATGCGTTGGGTATGGGAACTACGGCGATGATTGAAGGACTGACAACCAGCGGGGCCATGCCGGTGCTGCAACGATTGGTGCAGTTCACTCAGGCCCGGCATCAGGTGCTGGTGAACAACATCGCCAACCTGTCCACGCCCTATTTCAAGCCGCACGATCTGTCGGTGGATTCATTTCAGGCCACATTGCGAGAAGCCATCGAGCAGCGTCGCCGTACCCCCAACAGCACTGGCAGTTCGTTAAACATGGACGACAACCGTGAAATGCGGTTCACCTCGGGCGGGATCGAAGTTAACCCGGATTATGCCAACAACAATATTCTGTTTCACGATCAGAACAACCGTGACCTGGAACGTTTGATGCAGAATCTGGCTGAAAACACCATTGTGCATCGCACCAGTATGGAACTTTTACGCAGTGAGGTGATTACGTTGCAAACCGCCATCCGTGAACGGGTGTAAACCGATGATGCCCCGCTAAGCAGGGCGGTTGATTCAAGTTAAGACAGGAATACAAGATGTTTGGAGCACTGGATATATCGACCTCGGCCTTGGTGGCACAGCGAACGCGGATGGAAATCATCAGCGCCAACATCGCCAACCGGGAAGCGATTTACGATGCCAATGGCAATTACAATCCGTTTCGCAGGCGGATAGCCATGTTCGCCCCTGGCGATCCGACCACAGGTAACAGCCAGGGTGTGCATGTGTCCCGCATCGAGCTGGACCAGGCTCCCTTTCGTAAAGTTTATGACCCCGGCCACCCCAGTGCCGATGAACAAGGTTATCTGGGTCTGCCCAACATTGACCCGGCGTATGAGATGATTAATGCGATCGATGCCAAGGCTGCGTATGATGCAAATATCACAGCCGCGAGCGACCAAGTCCATGATGCAAAGTGCTTTGAGATTGCTGGCTTGAGGAAGGACTGAATCATGAGCGACCCACTGGGTCTGATCAATACAAGCAGCATCAACCGGCCGATCCAGCCGGTGCGAACATCAGGCGCCAGCGCGCCCGATGAAAATTTGCCGAGCTTCAAGCAGGTGCTGATGAACAACCTGGAACAGGTCAATCGTTTGCAGCAGGAAGCCCAGCATGCGGTGGAGGACCTGGCCAGCGGTAAGCGCGATGATGTGGCGGGGGTGATGATGGCCAAGCAGAAAGCGGATCTGGCGTTTCAGATGCTGCTGCAGGTTCGCAACAAGATGGTGGCTGCTTATGAAGAAGTGAAACAGATGCGGGTGTGATGATGGATGAAAGGAATAATGGTGATAAAAGGATAATGTTAAAGACCTTCGTTTTATTATGTACTTTTCTGAACATTATCCATCATCCATTATCCATGATCCACTTGAAAACTTGGCGGAGCCGAGGTGTCTTGGGTGGACGACGGAAAGTAAACGGCATGGAGGCCGACGATGCAGTTTTTGAATCGTAGCTGGGCGCAAGTGCGCAGCTTTCTCATCAAGCTCAGCATAGCCGAGCGCTGGCTCATGGTTGCGCTGATGGTGCTGGGCGTGCTGGCGGTTTACATCGTACTTACCTCGGTCGCCAAGCCGGAGATGGTGGCGATCAGTCAGTTCGCCAGCGATCGTCAGGCTGAGGTGATGGCCCGCTTGCAACAGGGCGGCATCGAAGCGGAAAACCGCAACGGCATGATTTACGTCCCTGTGGGGCAACAACTCGATGCCTTGGTGACACTGCAACGTTCGGACCTGATGAGTGCCAACACATCTTCGGCATTCGACGACCTGATTACAAAACAAAATCCGTGGATGACGGATCGTCAAAACCAGCAGGCCTTTCTGGTAGCCAAGCAGAAGGTGCTGGGCATGGTGCTGAGCAAGATGGCGGGGGTGCGCAGCGCGGAAGTCATGTTGGCCCCGATGGAAGAAAAGGGTTGGACGCACTGCGATCCGGCCCAGTGCGTCGGTGAACGTAACAATGCAGGCGGGCAAACGCATTGATAAGCCCATGGTGGAGGCCATTGCTGGCTTGGTCGCAGGTGCAGTGGCAGGGATGAAGCCGCAGGAAGTGGTGGTCATCGATGCCTTGGCAGGTCGGCAGTACACCGTCAAGAGCGGCATGGACCAGTGGCCCAGCGAAACCATGGAATTGGTGCAGCAGCTTGAGGAATACAAACGCGAGCAGATTCAGAATGTGCTTGGTTACATACCGGGAGTGATCGTGGCGGTGAATGTGCTGACGGACCCGACGCACAGCAAACAGATCGAACAGGTGGAATTCGAAAAGACCGAGCCGTTACGCCGTGAGAAAACCCGGGAGATGCAGCGAACCGATGGTCGTGAGGACGGAGCACCCGGAGCACGCAGCAACAACGGGCTGGATATCGAAGGATCAGGTCAGGGTACGGGCAGCAGTGAAAGCACCAATGAAGCTGAGACCGAATTCGGCCCCAAGCAGCCGGTGCGCAAGGTCAGTGCGGTGGAAGTGGGGCACACGGTGCAGCAGGTGAACGTGACGGTGAACGTGCCCCGCAGTTATTTTGTGATGCTTTTCAAGCAGGGTAAGGCGGATGCAGCCGACCCGGATGATGCAACCCTGCTGCCTTTTGCCCAGAATCACCTTGCACAGATTGAATCACAAGTCCAGCCATTGATCAGTTCCCCGACGCCGGGGGTGGTTAAAGCGCACCTGATCCCTGATCGGGCAACGCTGGTGGCTGCATCCCTGGCACCGGGGACTGGTGGAACGATCGGGCAAGTCGGCGTTCTGCTGGAATCAGGATGGGCCAAGCCACTGGGGTTGGCGCTCATGGCCGGTGCGTGTCTGGCGATCATGCTGGGCATGGTACGCAAGGCCACGCAGGCTCCGCCGCTACCATCGGCTGAGGAACTCGCAGGTCTGCCACCGACGCTGCCTGGCGATGAAGACGAACTGGTCGGCGAAGCGGATGAGAGCCCGCCCACGATGCCCGGCAAGGAACTGGACGAGAACGAAATGCACCACCGCAAGATCGCCGAGCAGATCGCAGAGATGATCAAAAATAACCCTGCGGAATCAGCACAGCTGGTGCGCAGATGGGTGAGGACCGATGAATGATGGATAAAGGATGGATGGATAATGGATAATGTAAAGACGCTGATTCCAGGGTTTTTCTGAACATAATCCTTTATCCATGATCCATTATCCATAGCGAAAAGTGGTGGTCGCTTTTTCACTGATGACAAACAATTTATTGGGAGATCAGCCATCGACACCACCAAGGAACTCACCGGCTTGCGGAAAGCGGCGATCCTGTTTTTGTCGATCGACCCGGAATCAGCTGCGCTGATCCTGAAGCAGATGGAACCCAAATCGGTCGAGGAAGTTACTCGCGAACTGGCATCATTGGGCGAGGTTCCACCTTCGATCCGCAACAAGATCATTCAGGAGTTTTACGACCTGGCGCTGGCGCAGAACTGGGCTGGTGAAGGGGGATTGGAACAGGCCAAAGCCCTGCTGCAATTAAGCCTGGACCCCGGCGAAGCGGACCGCATTTGCAGGCCATCCGGCAACAGGTTCGCAAAACCCCTTTGCGTTTTACAGAGGCGAACA
>JAAUTM010000187.1 GCA_012031455.1 Phycisphaerales bacterium | reverse complement strand
GATCGTGCCGGGTGTTGTGGAAGGAATCGCATCCCCCTTGCTGAGGATAAACATGAAGCAGTCGATCCGTGTCACCGTGCTGGTAGAGAATACTGCCCGGCTGGTCGGGACCCTGGGCGAGCATGGTTTGTCTTACTGGATCGATACCGGGCAGTCGCGCATTCTTTTTTGATACCGGTCAGGGACAGACGCTGGTGCATAACGCCAGGCGATTGGATATTGACCTGACGACTGTGGATGCCATCGTGCTCAGTCATGGGCATTATGATCACACTGGTGGGCTCAAACAGGCCATGGAACATGGGGCCAGGGCACCGCTTTATCTGCATCCGCAGGCAGTGATTCGGCGATACTCGGGCAAGCCGGCAACAGCAGGGAGATCGGCCTGGCATCGGTGAGTGAAGCGGAATTGCATCAATCCCCCGGTGGTTTACGCTGGACTACCAAGCCCACACGCATCAACCCCGAAGCAGCAGGTGATGCTGCGTTGTGGGTGACTGGGGAAATTCCCCGCAACACGGCTTACGAGGACACCGGCGGGCCGTTTTTTCTGGATGAAGCCTGCACCCAGCCGGACCCCATTATCGATGACCAGGCGGTTTATTTTGATACCGCCAACGGTTTTGGTTGTGATCCTCGGTTGTGCGCATGCGGGGATTATCAACACCCTGCATCACATCACAGCACAGACCCGCAGGCCGGTGCATGCGGTCATTGGCGGGACGCATCTGTTGCAGGCTTCAAAGGAACGTCTGGAAAACACGCTGACGGAATTGCGCAGAATCAATCCGGAAATTCTGGCACCTTCGCATTGCACGGGTCCCAAGGCCACGGCCATGTTGTGGACAATGTTCCCGCAAAGCATTGTCCAGGCCCATGTGGGGCAAACTTGGACCTTTGCGGCTGCCTAGCTGGGTAGAAGGACACGCAATCAGTTGGTCCGCTTCGGCTCATGGGTTACACTGCTCACCATGATGCACCAACATCTCCGTATGGGAACCTTCGGCCTGTTCATCACCATGCTTGGGCTGTCGGTCGGACTGACAGGTTGTGGAGCGTTGTCGGAGGATGGCCGAAGCTTACGCCCGCAGGATTTTGCAGCGGGTGAGAATGACGTAGCCCCGGCAGCTGCTACGTCTTCGAATGGCGATGCAACTACATCAACTCTGCCTGCAACAGCTCCGGCTTCGTCCGCTGAATTACCAAGCGGTAACCCAGCTCAAACAACCGCCCCGGCCAACCCGCCCACGGCAGCAGGCACCCTGTTGCAAGGTTCGATGCAGGGTAATGCTGCGGATGAGGCAGCGGATGAGGCAGCGGTGAAACAGTTCCTTGAAAACCTGCCCAAGGCTGAGTTCACCCCGGCACCACAAGCGCAAGGCCCGGTGCGCACGCTGGCGATTGATGGGATGATCGGGCAGGTGAGTGGTCAGGCGATTTATGCCAACCGGGTGCTCGAACCATTGCATGAACAGTTCACCCGGCTGGGGCAGACGCTTTCGCCCAAGGCCTTTCGACAGGAAGCAGCCAAGCCGATTCAAGCGATGCTGGAGGAAATTGTTTTCAATCATCTGATCCTTGGCGAAGCGGAGCGTGATTTGTCGGAGGAGGAACAGATGGGGCTGACGATCATGCTTCGGCAGCAGCGGGAACAGTTGGTCCGCAAGTATGGGGCTGGGTCACGCAATGTGGCTGATGAAACGCTGCGTCAGCGCGAGGGGAAATCACTGGATCAAAAATTACAGGAGTACCGTCAGCAACTGCTGATTCAGCGTTATATGCAATTGAAACTCTTCCCCCGCATCAACATCGCCCGCAAGGATATTGAGCGTTATTACAACGATAATTTGGATGAGTTTCAGCCCAAGCCCACGAGGCAGGTGCGTTTGATCCGGGCAGCTTCGCCCGCAGCCGGGGATGCGATCGGGCAGGCTTTGGCGCAGGGGACAGGGTTTGCCGAGGTGGCGCGATCCCTACACAACGACTACCGCAGGGAGCAGTCAGGGTTGTTTGCGGAGAAGGTTGCCGGAGATGAAATCTTCGGCATCAACGAGCTTAATGATGCGGTGCTCAAACTCAAAGCGGGTGAGCATTCGGAACAGATCAAGGTCGATTCAGCCATGTACTGGGTGATGGTGGAAACGCTTGAGCAGGGGCAGGCTGTGAGCCTGCGCGAGGCACAGACGCAGATCGAGGAACGGCTGCGTCGGCAACGATTTCAGCAACTGCTGGCCAGCTACCGTAACAGCCTGTTCGCACGGGGAAGCTACCATTCCATCCCTCAGATGGCGGAAGCTTTGCTGGAGATTGCGGTGAATCGCTACGCCCGTCCGACGGGGTGAACCACTTTTGTCAGCATTCGTGAATATTCTGCGCTCTTGGAATCTGGTACCGATGCCCATCGGGATGCAGGGCGAGTACGCAGCGGAGAAATTTCTGCGCAGCCAGGGGTATCATTTGCTGGCACGTAATCTGCATCTGCCACAAGGCGAGATCGACCGGCTGATGCTCGCACCTGATGGGCGCACGCTGGTCATTGTGGAAGTGAAAACCCGAAGCCTGCAGGAAAACGCGGGAACAGACAACCCTCGGCCGGAAGTGCATGTCAACTTCGCCAAGGAACGCAAACTGACCACGCTGGCGATGCAGTTGCTTCGGCAAAAAAAGTATGCGGATCACCCGGTGCGATTTGATGTGGTGGGGGTGGATGTGCCCCAGCAGGGCAGGCCAATTATTCGCCATCACCCCGGTGCCTTCGAAGCTGCGTGGGGGTGAGTGATCCATTGTTTGATGTTGCACCAAATTCCCAGGCATGGCCATGCCTGGGCTTTGTGAGTTGTCACCTAGGCTTTGTGAGTCATCGAGGCAACTTTCCCGCAAAATCCTGCTCTTCTAGCGAATCAAACGCTGCAATGTCACCTGGCGGAATAATTCCACCGGGGCAGGTTCACCAGTCCACAATTCGAACTGGCCCACGGCCTGGCGCACGAACATTTCCATGCCCGGCACGGTGATGCATCCAGCAGCCTTAGCCTCGCGCAGCAGGCGGGTTTCCACCGGGTTGTAGATGGTGTCAAAGACGACCGATTGTTGATTTCGATGCAGACTGGTCAAATCACGAAACTCCAGAGGCGACTCGTCCACCTTGGGGTGCATGCCCACCGGAGTGCAGTTGATGATGATCGGGCAGCAGGTGGCACAGAGCTTATCCCAGTCTGCGGCCACAACCTTGCCGACCTTGCCGTTGAAATCAGCAGCCAGCTGCTGGGCCCGATCCCTTGTGCGGTTGTACACCACGACCGTCGCACCATGATGGGCAAAGCCAGCCACGATCGCACGGGCTGCCCCGCCTGCCCCCAGCACTGCCACGCGAGCATCCTGAGTGCCTCACGGCTGATTCCCATACCCTGACACACCGCATCCAGTGCAGCTGCGTAATCCGTGTTGGAAATCGCCAGCGATCCATCCTCCCGCACCACCAGCGTGTTGGCGGCACCGATGCTTTGTGCCAAGGGTTCAATCACATCGCCCGGGTGCCTGCGTTCCTGCACAAAACGCAGAAGATTTTCCTTATGCGGAATCGTCACCGATGCCCCGCGAAAATCCAGTTCCTTCCAATTGAGCAAGGCTTGCAGATTGGCAGCAAAAGATTCGTAGCCGGGGCTGATGGGCATGGGCAGGTACACACCATCAAAACCCACCGCCTCGAAGCCAGCGTTGTGAATCGAAGGACTCATCGAATGTCCCACCGGCCAGCCGATCACGCCATAAACTTTGGTTGTCGGCCCGAGTTGATCCCAGTGATACAACCCTTTCATCGTGGCGATGCTCACCTGCCCGGGAGCGGTGCCAGCCTGTTCATCCAAGGCGCAGAACGAAACATGTCCGCCGAATTTTTTAGCCAGAATGCGGGTGAGCAAGCCAGTGTCACCCATGCCCAGGGCGATGGTGGATTTTTGTCGATGTTGCAGCAAATTCAGAATGTCCAAACTATCACGCAGGTCGCCGGGCGGACATGCCCAGACGATTTTCACCACGCGGACAGCAGGGCGACGTTCATCGCTTCCATGCGTGCATGCAGATCCAGTGGCCGGGTTGAAAAATCATGGCTGGAAAGAACCAACTGTGTCGTTTGCTTGCGCACTGCTGAAGGGTGATCGACCACCAGGTGAACTTTCTGACGCACATTGGCCGATCGCTGATAGGCTGCCAGTTCCAGGTCGATGTAAGCCGGTGGACACTCCGCCAACCCTGCATGTTCGAAAATGGCCAATCGTGCCTGATCATCGCCTTCGTACAGACCGCCTTCCCACACCGGACGACAGGTGAGGATACAGGCAAAGGGCAGCGGCTTAGCAAATCCTGCAAAGCTCGGAGCCTGGCGGGTTGGGGGGGCCGGGTTCAAAAAACGGGTCAATGCGCAGTTCGATCAAATCCGCCCCGGCAGCCTTGGCGCGGGCAGCATCGGTCAGGGCCTGGGTCACCTCATGCACGAAGATGGACACAGACCAGCTTGGTCATGGCTTACAGTGTAAACGAAGCAACCCGAAGTTGCCAGCCATGGGCCCATCAAATCCGGATTCTTTTCAGATCACGGACTGTCCGCAAGGGCTTTCGTACAATGTACGACATTC
>JAAUTM010000186.1 GCA_012031455.1 Phycisphaerales bacterium | reverse complement strand
CCACCCTGACCCCTGCCCAAACCTGGGGTACCGCCCTGGCCGGGGCATGTTTTCTGCGTCACGCCGAGTTACGCAAGGCTGTCCTTGCCGATGCCATGGCGGCAGGCATTACAGATGCCACCATCGACGATGCCCGTGCGTCCGCCTCGATCATGGGGATGAACACGGTTTACTACCGTTTTCGACACATGGTGGGCAAACCCTCCTACGGCCAGCGGCCCGCACGCCTGCGTATGCAGCGGATGGCTCAACCCTTAAGCAGCAAGGCTGACTTCGAGCTTATGTCGATGGCCTGCGCTGTGCTGGCTGGTTGCGAAATGTGTGTCAAGGCTCATGAAGCCAGCATTCTGCAACATGGCCTTACCGAGGATCATGTGCATGATGCAGTACGAATCGCAGCCGTGCTCAACGGAGTGGTCAACGGCCTGGCAACCGCTCATGCAGCCGACGCCGCTGCTGGGGCCGACATCCTCCCTGCCCCTGACGGTCAGGTGAATATTTAAGTTTCCCTGGCGTTTTGTCTGGCCGGGGTCCTGTTGCCCGCGACGTACTATGCCAATGCTGTTGCAGCAAGGGAATTAATTCATTTGGTCCCTGAGGGATGTTCGATTACACTTGGGCATTCAAACTCCGTGTTCGGACCCCGGTTTGTTCCAGGCTCAGACCGGGTTTTATAAAAAATCAGCCTGGAACGTGACGAAGGTTTCCACCACCCCGTATGGAATTGTGTCCGTTCATCAACGATGGCCAATTGCTCTGGGTAGTTGATCCACTCGTGCGTGAGTTTGTTCACCACGGAGCTTATCCATGCCCGGTTCCATCACCCTTCCGCAGATCGTGCTTGAATTGGAAGAGGAAGACCGCAAGCGTTACCAGGCGCTGCAGCCCCCGAAATCCATCGTGGTGCGTTATGGTTATCTGCGTCTGATTGCTGAGCTACCCTACGACGGGACCGACAAACCCGGCTGCGGGTCCAAGGTGGTGATTCGTACAGACCGGGGCACCGAGATAGCCGAGATGCTCACCACCACCTGTTCCAACTCAGGCTGTGGCAAGAGCGTCACCCGGCAGGAGATGCTCAATTACATCGAGGAGTCCGGCGGACGCAACTTCCCCTTTTCCACCAGCGGAAAAGTCCTGCGTGTGGCCACCCCTGAAGACCTGCTCGAACAACAGAAACTCGATGCCCGCAAACCCGAGAGCTTGCGTTTTGCCAAGCAGCAGGTCAAAGAGGCCAACCTGCCCATGCACCTGGTGGATGTGGAAATGCTGCTCGGTGGGGAACGCATCCTCTTTCACTACACCAGATGAACAAGGGTGGACTTCCGTGAACTGGTGAGGGTGCTGGCTGGTGAATTGCAAACCCGCATTGAAATGCACCAGGTCAACGCCAGGGACGAAGCCCGCATCGTGGCCGACTTCGAACGCTGCGGCCAGCATTGCTGCTGTAAACAATTCCTCAAAGTGCTCAAGCCTGTTTCCATGCGTATGGCCAAGGTTCAGAAAGCCACACTCGATCCGGCCAAGATTTCGGGGCGCTGTGGCCGACTCATGTGCTGCCTGCGTTATGAAGATGAAACTTACGAAACTCTGCGTAAGAAACTCCCGCATAAACAATCCCGAGTCATGACTGAGCAAGGCCCGGCCACGGTGCTCGATGGCCAGATTCTGACCCAGCTTGTTCTGGTGAAGCTGGATAACAACGAAGTACCACAGGCGGTCCCGGTGGAGGAGATCAAACCCCTGCCCCGCGATCAGGATCCGCAATTCAACCGCCCCCCCGCTGCAACTGTTGTGACTAGTCAAAATCAGGGACATGCCCAGGGAAGTAGACCTGCCCCCCCTGCTGGTCGCAGCCCTTATCCCCAGCGAGATACCACAGCCCGATCACGTTCGGGTGATTCATCATCCCAGCCCGGACGCAATGATGCGGCCAGGCCCTCCGGTAGCCAAAGTCCGGACAACCAGTCCTCGAGCCAACCCCGCAGCAGTAACGGGGACAGTCCGTCCATGGGATATCAGCGCCGTCCGCAACCAGGCAAACCTTCCCGCGAACCAGAAAACCAGACACCTGCTCAAATGAATCCACCAGAAGAGGACATACCCCCTCTTGCGGAGACCCCTGCGGGTGACAACGCTCACCCCGAGACCGATGCGCTGGAAGCGAATATCGAGATGCATGGTGACGATGTTGAAACCGGCGATGCCATCGAAGCTGGTGATGCGGCTACTTCAATAAACTCATCTGAAAGCACAGACGCTGCAGGTGGCAATGAAGCTGACCCCAATAAACGTCGAAGAAAAAGGCGCAGGCGACGTCGTCGTCGTGGCGGTCCTGCGGACGGGCCATCCGGCGGCAGCCCTTCACCGAGCGACAACCCGCCCCAGTAATTACCATACCCCTGTTCCGTGATTACCCATGACGGATATGTGATCATGAAACAGTGTCAAGGGAATGATTACTTTCAGGTCGTTCATGTCTTTTTCGGGCTTTTTCATACCATTGAGGTGCGATATGCCAAAAGTAGTGGTGGTAGGAATGGGTCCCATTGGCGTTGCCTGTGCCCGCAGCATTGCATCGGATCAATCCATGCAACTGGTCGGGCTGGTGGACATCGACCCTGCCAAGCGCGGCCTTGCTCTGGATGATCTGGACGAACAGCCAGATTCACCTCCAACAGAGCAACCCGGCGACATCCACGTGGTCAGCAGCATAGCCGAGGCGGTCGCTGGCTCCCCATCCGGAGGCGCTGATGTGGCGATCGTCACCACCATCCTCCAAATTCGACCGGGTCGTGCCCACGTTGCAGGAGGCCATGGCTCAGGGTTTGTGCGTGGTCAGCAGTTGTGAAGA
Organism: Phycisphaerales bacterium; assembly: GCA_012031455.1. The sequence goes on along the minus strand of JAAUTM010000186.1, from coordinate 1,803 downwards.
GATGAGCTGGCCCTGGTATCGCCATCCGCAACTTGCCGGTCAGATCGATGCTCAGGCTCGTCAGGCGGGCAAGGCTTTGCTGGGAACAGGCATCAATCCCGGTTTCGTGATGGACTGGCTGGCGGTGGCACTTTCCTCAGCAGTTCGGCGGGTGACGATGGTTCGCTGCACACGCCGGGTGGATGCAGCCCTGAGACGCATGCCCTTGCAAGCCAAGGTCGGGGCGATGATGACGGTCGATCAATTCAACCAGAAGAAGGCAGCCGGGAAACTGGGGCACGTCGGTTTGCCTGAGTCGGTGGCGATGCTGGCAAGCGGTCTGAATCATCAGGTGTTGGCAGGGTCAGTGCAGGTGAACCTTGACCCGGTGATCGCCACCACACCGATGAAATCCGGTCTGGGGCTGATCGAACCGGGGATGGTGGCCGGTATTCACAACACCGCTCACTGGTCCAACGACCAGCTCACCATTGACCTTGACCTGACCATGGCTGTGGGGACCCCTGACCCCAAGGATGTGGTGGAATTAGGTGGGCCGGTGTCGGTTAAATGCATCATCAAAGGCGGTTTCCCGGGGACTCGGCGACCGTGGCCGTGCTGGTGAATTACGCCCGGATGTTGCCCCAATCGCCTGCGGGCCTGCACTCGATGCTCAGTCTGCCCATCGCCAGTTGCCGGGGTGCCGATGTCTGATGTGCCGATTTTTTAGTGATAGTTGTTACGACTGCTGTTTGTGAAAGTTTAATGAAACTTGCCGATTACTCTTTCCCTGCGAGGCAAGTTGTTTATCATACATGCAAGTGAGTTTACCCGGAGCACCAGAACAACCGATCCTCAACCAATCGCCATCGTTGCCAAACGATGGAAACCTGATCGCAGTTGATCCGCCAACCGCTATCGCACTTGGAGCCACAACCTCACCATGAGCAGGTCCGCCAGCCCCATCGTCCCTGTGCCCGGCGCAGGAGACAACCTACCAAACCACCCCAATGGCGGCGCGATCCCCGTGAACGCCACTACCGCTGTCCATACCACGAACACTAACTCATCGTCGCAAACCAACGGGCAAAAACGTCCATGGTCTTCAAGCGATTCGGCCCATCTTTACGGGGTCGATCTCTGGGGTCAGGGATACTTCTCTGTCAACACCGACGGGCAGGTGGCGGTACACCCCACCCGTGACCCGGCCCGCAGCATCGACCTTTACAAACTCGTGGATGACATCCGCAAGCGTGACATTGGCCTGCCTCTGCTCATTCGTTTCACGGACATTCTCAAGGACCGGGTGGAGCAGGTGTATCAGACCTTCAGCCGGGCCATGAAGGATCATGATTATCAGGGCCAGTACCGCTGCGTGTATCCGGTCAAGGTGAATCAGCAGCGGCATGTGGTGGAAGAAATCCTCGCGTTTGGCACCCCCTATCACTTTGGCCTGGAGGCTGGCTCCAAGCCCGAACTGCTGGCGGTAATGGGTCTGGTGGAAGATGACAAAACCCCCATCATCTGCAACGGTTTCAAAGATGATGAGTTCATTGAGGCGGTGATTCTGGCCACCAAGGTCGGACGCAACATCATCCCGGTGGTTGAAAAATTCAGCGAATTGGAACTCATCGCCAAGTACGCCAAGATGCACGGGGTCAAACCTTCGATCGGGGTGCGGGTGAAACTGGCAGCTCGCGGGGCGGGCAGGTGGCAGGAATCCGGCGGAGTGCGCAGCAAGTTCGGGCTGTTTGTCAGTGAAGTTGTCGAGGCCTTGAATTTTCTGCGCAACAACGGCATGGGCGATTGCCTCAACCTTCTGCA
>JAAUTM010000185.1 GCA_012031455.1 Phycisphaerales bacterium | reverse complement strand
GGGCTGATCGGGTGGTGGATCCTGCGACGACGGGAATTGGCGACGGCGACGCAGTGATAAGATTTCGGATCTGGGATTTTGCGGGAGGTAAGCGGAGTCGCACCTGCGGTGCGTCGCTAAACTTGGAAACAATGAACCGGATTACTGAGTAAAGACAAGGGCCCTCACCGATGCGGTGTGGGCTTCTACTAAAAATGACGCGACATCACTGGATCCAACTTGTTTGTGTGGTGCTGATGTTGTTGCTGTGGGCGGCAGCGGGGATGCTCAGCACACCGATTCGCGCTCAGCGGCTGGAAACGCAGATTTACACCCCCATCCAGACCCAGAGCATCAGCGGGCAGGCCACAGTGTCCACCGTCACCACTGCGGCCATGGGAGCGTTTCGCGGCTTGGTGGCGGACATCCTCTGGTATCGCACCAACAAGCTCAAGGAAGAGGGCAAGTTTTACGAGGCTAATTCGCTGGCGGAATGGATCACCGCCCTGCAACCTTCGTTTGCCTCGGTGTGGGTGTTTCACGCCTGGAACATGTCGTACAACATTTCCGTGGCCACCTACACGCCGCAGGAACGCTGGGACTGGGTGAACAAAGGGATTCGCCTGCTGCGTGACCGGGGCATTCCGCTTAACCCCAAGAACGTGCTGCTTTACAAGGAGCTGGGGTACATCTTTTTTCACAAAGTCGGCGGGTACATGGATGACATGCACTGGTATTACAAGCGCCAGCTTGCCCAGGAATGGCAGGAAGTGCTGGGCGCCCCGGTGGACTCCAACGATATTGAAAAAGTGGTCGAACCCTGGCGCAAGATCGTTGATGCCCCGGACACGCTCGTGGACTTGCAGAAGAAGGTTGCCACGGTCGAACCCCTTTTGGCGGAACTGGATCGGTTGGGATTTGAGGCCGACGTCTCACTGCTGCGGCAGGTAGGCAGGTTGCTGATGTTCAAGCAGTCGGCGGATGCCGAGGCTCTGGGACTGGTGAGTACGGAGAGGCCTGATTTATACGATCGGCGACTGGTGGAGCTATATCAGAAACCCGCTCATCAAGAGGCTTGGGACGCACTTCTGCCATACATGCGTAAGCAGGCATTGCGGGATGTGTATTTCATGGACCCGGCATTCATGCTGGACCTGATGCTGCCTCAGGATCAGGGGGGTTACGGTTTTGGCCCGCTGGATTATCGACACCCGGCTGCGCAGGCACTTTACTGGAACGCACGGGGTACCTTTGTTTCAACCGACCTCAAGGGCGATGTGAAATTCGACCTGCTCAACACCTATCGCCAGGTGGTGCACAGCCTGCAATCGCTCACGGATTCGGGGCGTGTGAATTTTGATCCCATCTCCGGCCATCTGGATTTGCTCCCGGACCCGCGGTTCATCCCGGCTTATGAAAAGGCATGGGAACTGGCGATTGAGGACCTGCTGGCACGCGAATACCGGGGCAATCCTCGGGAGAGCTATCAGGCGGGACATGAGAATTTTCTGCTCAAGGCGATTGTGTGGTGTTACCTCTATGGCTCACAGGATGAGGCGGATCGTTACTATCGGCGGGTGCGTGAGCTTTACGGGAACCGCCCGGATCGCATCGCCAGCGGGAAGTTCACCCAGCCATTGACGGAACTGGTATTCAGCGAGCTTTCAGAAAACCTGGACCAGCTGGCTTACGCCCGGCAGTTTATTGATTCGATGCTCATTCAGGCCTTCACTCAGGGACTGGCCAACAACCGCTCGGATATTTTTGAGCGCTCTGTGCAGATGGCTAAACTCGGACACGACAAGAATCAGGCCCGGGCCGTTGCCAACCCCAATCTGGATCAGCGGCGCATGGCGCTGCTGCCTTTTGATCAGGTGGTGGCGGAGACCTACATCGGTCTGATGTTGTCACCGATCAACAGTGCGGAGGACATCCTTTTCAAGGTCCGCGTCTGGCGCAATACGCCCTCCGTGCTGCAGGCCAAGGTTTACCTGCGTTTGCAACAGGCCTTTTGTGGAACAGAGCAAGGAAATCGGCTTGGACCCGGATAAGGCGTTCCCCCATGCCTGTGGGGGTTACCCTCACACCTGCTCAGCCCAGTTCCCCAACCCCTCAGGTTCCGGTCGAAACCCAGCGGCAGTAACCTTCACGCCCCCGCCTCTGTGCATTTCCATCCAACTACACGATCCCCATGTCCAACCCCCGGCAGACATGGCAGTATTTTTCCTGATCTAAACTATTGCATTTGACCCAAACTGTCGGTAGAATGAACAGTCGCTGCAATATGACCCACGCGGTTTCGGACAAGCCCTTGCTCAAAGCATGAATTTTACCTGAGTGATGCTGGAAAATACATCCTGCTCGAAGGCCCTGCATAGCAGAGACGGAAAAACTCAAACAGAAAAATACTTTTGACCCAGAATTGACCGAAAGGTTTGAATTAGATCGGGTTCAAGTAGGTGGAAGGGGAGAGTCAATAATCCTGCAGGGGTGCAAGGAGTGGCCGATGGTTGCAAGATGCATAGCGGGGTCGATGTTACTGGCGGGTTGTCTGGGGGTGCCAACCTTTGGCGCGACCACGGCTCACATTGCCTTGGTCCCTGTCTCGACATCGGTGGTGGTGAGCAGTTCTCTGGCGGTGGACCTTTGGTTACTCGACTTGACCAGTGACAGTGTGAATCCGCTTCCCAAGGTGGGGGCGATCGACATTGAATTTGGTGGAGTCAATACCACCACCACACCTCTTCGATTTACGCCTACTAGTGATTTCGAAGTGGACGCAGGGATGCTGGCCCTGCTCTCGATGGTGTTTGATGAAACCTTGCATGAGGGTTACATCCCCGGCTTCCCGGACCTGTCCTTTGCGGCAGGCTTCAGCGGACAGCAAGGGATTCCTGCTGATGGCCGAGACGTACGGATCGGCCGCTTGTGGATCGAATCCGACACACCCGGCTCATTTACCCTATCCGCCAACCACTCGGCCACGCAGGCGCTGTTGGAGGACGTCACCTTGGTCGAGCTGACTTTTACAGATGCCCAGTTCACGGTTACCGCTGTCCCCGAACCGGCAAGCCTGTCGGTGCTCGGTCTGGCAGCTGGGTTACTGCTTCAGGTCCGAAGAACGGCAAGGCCCAAAGCCTGACTGGCTTCTGAGGCAACCTCTTCCGAGGTTCTGGTTCATGAGGCTATTTCTATCGTTGTTCTATCACCTTGGTAATTTTTACCAAGGTACGCCGTGCGGAAATACTACGCGCGGGTATTGATGACGTTTGATTAACGCTCTGGTTCCAATCAGGTTCCGTCCAGGAGGTTCCCCATGACTCGATCCAATCACAGGCTTCAGGTCCATCCACTGAACATCAAGAAAGCGAAGGCGTTGGGGCATGTTTCGCATTGGTTTGATGCTCTGGAGCCACGCAAAATGCTGTCTGGCCAGGGACTGCTGGCGCAGTACTTCGACAATCCCGATCTGACCGGGACCGCAGTCCATCATGATGTGCATGCTGTCGTAGACGAAGACTGGGGCATGGGTTCTCCCGCCAACGCACTGCATGCGGATGCATTTTCGGTTCGCTGGACCGGGAAAGTGGAAGCCCAGTATTCGCAGGCCTACACCTTCACCGTCACCGCACAGGGGGGTGTGCGTCTGTGGGTGAACAATCAGCAGATCATCGATCAGTGGACCGCTGAGGGTTCGGGAAGTTTTTCAGGCAACATTTCCCTGACCGCTAACCAGAAATATGACATTCGCCTGGAATATCGGGAAACTGCGGGAGATGCGGGCGTGGCGTTGCTATGGTCCAGTCCAAGTCAGACCCAGCAGATTATTCCTCTGGCGAGGCTGAGCCATTGGCTGCAGACACAAATTGGCTCCGGGGTCACCGGCAGCATGAGCTATAACAGTGGTACTGGTGTTTATACCATTCAAGGGTCCGGCAGCAATTTGGGGGAATCCAGCAACACACACTTTACTTACCAAAACATTTCTGGTGATGCGGAGATTGTGGCTCGGCTGGTCAGCAAGAGCAACGACTGGTCCTCGGTGGGCCTGATGATTCGAGATGGACTTGGAACCGGGGCGCAATCCTATGTCTTGGTCCTCTCCGATAATGGCAAGGTTTTTGGTATCTCCAATGCAACGACGGGCAAGTCAATCGATATATCTCAAGAACGATATGCCCCCGTATGGATGCGTGTGGTCCGCAAAGGCGACACGCTTACAGGTTATGTTTCGCAGGATGGTAACACCTGGGTGGCTCTCTGGGGTCGCAATATCAACATGAGCGAAGCGGTTCAGGTTGGTTTTGCGGTTTCCAGCCACAGCACCACCTCTCTGGTGACTGCAACCTTTGACAATGTAAGAATATCCTCGCCGCAATGGGATCATGACACCAGCTGGCTGGGCAACACCTTCAATGGTGCAGGGCAGTGGGTGCAGAACGATATCAAAGGTTTCTATGTAGCTTCGGATGGCACCATTTTCACCAACAGCCCCTGGGATGAAGGTGGCAGTGAGGCCGGTGTGTATAAGGATCAGCAGAATCTGGGACGGCTGGCCAATCTGCATGGCTGGGGCCGGAGCGGCGGCTGGGCCGTGACCGCGGATAGTAACTATGTCTATGCACTGGTCGGACAGGACTATCTTGGCTGGGATGCCACTGGATATCCCTCCTCTGGTCAATATTGGAACGTGATCGCTCGATACCATCGATCTACC
>JAAUTM010000184.1 GCA_012031455.1 Phycisphaerales bacterium | reverse complement strand
GTGGACCTTCAGAAGATAAAGCGGTTTTTGTAAGATGCCAGCAGAAATGGGAATTTATTTGCAGATTATCTGAGTTTGGATAGGGTGGTAGTGCCTGGTCGGGTAACGTCGATTCTCCTTGTTCGCCAAACACCCTATTTTCACACGGCACTGCGAGCAGCGTGATCAGCGTGTTTATAAATGCGGGCAAGCGCATGCCAATCCGCTGCGAAGTCAGTAACCCATGAAGGGACATCCGTGGTTGACCTATGCTCCGGTGAGAGGGATAGTGAAGACCTTTATGAAATGGCCAGTGTTTCTCAAACTATGCAGATTGACCTGCGGGCTATTGGCCCTGCTTTGTTTTACTTCAGCAATGGGTTGTGAGGAACGCATCGTGCGTGATACACGATTCTCCAGCTTTGCCAAGCGTTTTTCCACCGAAGAAAAGCCGCAGACATTGCCGCGTCAGGCTCCTGCCGCACCGGTTAAGGCTGAAGTCACATTGAAGCAATATGACCTGGCACAATTTACCGGGCAGCCGATTTACAGCCTGCAGATCGGGTTCTGGGATGAAAACTACACCCGAGGCGATTTCCGCGAGGCAGCTGCCGATTATGTGCAGGAACTACGACGCAAGGGCATCGAGGCTTATTTATTCCACGGCCGAATCCGCTCGCTGGTCACCGTCAATCTTTTCAAGGATGGTGATCTGGTCCCTCAACCCGATGGCACCACACTCTATGGTCCGCGTGTGCTGGAACTGCAGAAACAGTTTCCCTACAACCTGTCCAATGGCGAACCCTTCAAACTAGCCATCTTCGGCAAGGAGCAGGAGCATCCACAACCCAGCTTTCTCATTCATATGCCCCGAGCCGATCAGGTCGCTGTCCCCGCGCCCCGCTGAAATCAGCGATGAATGTGATTTGTCGCTTGGACATGGACGAGACATCGTCTATTCTTTGTGATTATCCCCATGATCGCGGTTGCCGATCAGTAGCCTTCGGCAATCCGGGGCATCATCCCCAATCATCCGTGATGCGGAGGTTCATCTCATGATACTTTCCATTCTGCGCGGCTTGTTCATTCTGCTGGTGACGGCTGTCACGGCTTTGTATGTACTGACTTACCAGTCGGCCCAGTTTGAAACCAACCAGTACATGGATTTCCCGGTGGTGCTGGCCATGATGCTGGTGGCGGTGGGCATCTCGCTGACCTTCGTGATCGGGGATGTACTCACACCGCATAAAAAACTTTCCGCCATGTCGGGCGTTTTTTGGGTCTCATTGCCGGTCTGCTGGCCGCCTATGCCCTGTCGTTCGTGGTCGATCTGTTTGCCCTGATTCTCATCCCCGATGAGTTTTCCAAACTCGAAGGCCCGACCTACAACCTCTTCCAGGGGTCCAAGGTTCTGATGGGTCTGATCACCTGTTACCTGTCCATTTCGCTGGTGCTTCAAACCAAAGACGATTTCCGGTTCGTGATCCCCTATGTGGAGTTCACCAAACAAATCCGAGGCCCCCGGCCTTTGGTGCTCGATACCAGTGTCATCATCGATGGGCGGATCCTCGATCTGATCAAAACCGGCTTTGTCACCGGATCGCTCATTGCGCCCAAGTTCGTGATCAATGAGTTGCAGACCCTGGCGGATTCAGCCGACCGCACCAAAAGGGCACGGGGTCGGCGAGGGTTGGAGATCCTTCACAAATTGCAACATGCACCCGGAGCACTGGTCAGCATTGATGACAGTGAAGCGGACGGGACCGGTGTTGATCAGAAACTCATCAACCTTTCCCTGACGTTGCAGGCCCGGCTCATGACCAATGATTTCAACCTCGCCAAGGTTGCCACGCTGCGTGATGTGGACACTCTCAATCTCAATGATCTGGCCACGGCCCTGCGGCCGGTGGCGCTGCCCGGCGAACACCTGCGCGTGAAAATTATCAAACCCGGCGAAGGGCCACAGCAGGGTGTGGGTTACCTGGACGATGGCACCATGATCGTCGTTGAAAATGGGCGAGGGTATGTGGGTACTGAAGTGGACCTGGTGGTCAGCAGCACCTTGCAAACCAGTGCTGGCCGCATGATCTTTGGCCGCGTCGATGGCGATGCATCCGCCCCCAACGGCAACATAGAAACCGATAGCAGTTCTATGGATTCCGCAACTGGTTCAACTGGCCCCACCATCCCGAACCCATCACCACGCAATCCCCGCAGATCAAACCACTGAGTTTGCATATCCGAAGCCCACACCGATGCGGTGTGGGTTCTGTGATGACACTACGCAGTAACAGTCACGCAATGAAGCCCACACCGTTGCGGTGTGGGTTCTGTGATGACACCATGCAGTAACAGTCATGCAATGAAGACCACACCGATACGGTGTGGGTTCTGTCGTTTATCAATGCGTCAGACCCAGCGCCTTGGCCATGGTGGTACCCAGGTCAGCGGGGCTTTCCGCGATGAAGCAACCGGCATCGCGCAGGGCTGCGATCTTCGTTTCAGCCGTACCCTCACCCCCGGAAATAATCGCCCCCGCATGCCCCATGCGTTTGCCCGGCGGGGCGGTGCGACCTGCGATGAATGCCACCACCGGCTTGCGTACATGGTTTTTAATGAAACGGGCTGCCGCTTCCTCATCGGTGCCACCGATTTCACCAATCAGAATAATGCCATCAGTCTGAGGGTCGGCATTCATCAGCACCAATACATCCACAAAACTCATGCCCCGCACCGGGTCGCCGCCAATGCCCACGCACGTCGTCTGCCCGATGCCCAGATTCGAGCACTGCCACACCGCTTCATACGTGAGTGTGCCTGATCGGCTGATGATGCCCACTGCTCTTCCTGCCTCCGCCTTCTCCGCAGGCTTGTGAATGTACCCGGGCATGATGCCGATCTTGCACTGCCCCGGTGTAATCACGCCCGGGCAATTGGGCCCGATCAGGCGGAAGGACTTATTGATCTGCGATTCAAGCTGTTTACGCACCCTGGTCATGTCCGCCACGGGAATGCCTTCGGTGATGCAGACAATCAGTTTGATGCCTGAATCCGCAGCTTCCATGATCGCATCCCCCGCGTAGGGGGGAGGCACGAAAATCATCGTCGCCTCAGCTCCGGTTGCCTGCACCGCTTCATAGCAGGTGTTGAACACCGGCACACCATTGGTGTCTTTGCTCCCGCCTTTGTTGGGGGTCACCCCGCCGACCACTTTCGTGCCGTATTCAAGACAGGCCTTGGTGTGAAACGAACCAGCGGAACCGGTAATGCCCTGGCAGATTACTCGAGTCGCTTTGTCAATCAGAATGCTCATGTTTTATATCCCGCTAAAGGCGTTTTTAGAAGGCTCATACCTTAGCAACCAACCGCTTCACGGTCTAATGACTCGATCAAGCGGGTACCTTGCCAAACCGGATTTCAATCGTCGAAGTGATGCCGCCCCGACCCTTCCACTGCGTACGGACGATCATCCACTTGGGCTTCATCACACCCGCCAGATCGTCCGCAATCTGGTTGGTCACCGCTTCGTAAAAAATCCCCTTGTTGCGGTAGCTCTGGTAATACAGTTTCAAACTTTTAAGCTCAATGCACAGTTTGCCCGGTTCATACACCAGCTCCACCGACCCGAAGTCGGGGTGGCCGGTCTTGGGGCACACGCTGGTGAACTCCTCCGACACGTGCTCAATGGTGTACGCCCGCCTGGGCTGGGGATTGGGGAAACATTCCAGTAGTTTTCGGCTCATGCCCCTCAGATTACCCGTATGACCGTCCTTGGCCAAGTCGTTTGGTGCTGCCCGATTAAACTGATCATGATGCTTTGACCTTGACACCTGTAAACCCTGCCTTGGCACATCCCCGACTTCCTCGTAACCTATCGCCATGAGCAATCCCCTGACCCACGAACAGGTGCGCCACGTTGCCAGACTCAGCCGCCTCAAACTCAGCGACACGGAGGTCGACACCTTTGCGCACCAGCTTTCTGACATTCTGGCTTATGTCGAAAAACTCAACCAGCTCAACCTTGATGGCGTTGAACCCATGGCCCACGCGTTGGACCTTACCAATGTCCTTCGCGCCGATGAACCTCAACCCGGCCTGACCGTCGAAGCTGTGCTCGCCAACGCCCCCGCCAGTGAACCTCCGTTTTTCCTTGTGCCCAAAGTCCTCGACGATGGCAGCGGTGCCTGAAATAGAAAGTGGTCAAGTGGCCAAGTGGTCGAGTGGCCAAGTGTATGATTTATTTTTTATCTCTCACCTTGGTAGAGAGAAGTGGACTGCCTCGCAGGCAGAGTGAGGCCGACACCAGCGACAATCCTTTATACGATGCATTCACCCATGAACCTCACCCAATCCACCCTCACTGAAATTCGTGATGCCCTGGTAGCCCGCAAGCTATCGAGCGTTGAAATTACCCGTGCTTACCTTGATCGCATTGAGCTGCTAGGCACGCCGCTTAACGCCTATCACCAAGTGCTTACCGACCGTGCCCTGGACTCGCGCCAGGCTGGTCGATGAAGGCCAAATCACCGGTCCGCTCGCGGGTGTACCCATTGCTATCAAAGATGTCCTCTGCACGGCCTATGGCTCAACCACCTGTTCCTCCAAAATGCTGGGTAACTTTCACGCCCCTTACACCGCCACCTGCGTGCAAAAACTCGAAGCCGCCGGGGCCATCGTGCTGGGCAAAACCAACATGGACGAGTTCGCCAATGGGTTCCTCCGGCG
>JAAUTM010000183.1 GCA_012031455.1 Phycisphaerales bacterium | reverse complement strand
AGGCTCGCCAGCAGGCTTTCGGATTGCTGACCGATGATGGCATCCGCAAGGTCACGCTTTTTGGCCTGCAGCTCAGCGATGCGCTGTTCTACGGTGTTCTGGCAAATGAGGCGGTAAGCAAATACGTGATGCTGCTGGCCGATACGGTGGGCACGGTCGATGGCCTGATTTTCCACAGCCGGGTTCCACCAGGGATCAAGGATAAACACATATTCCGCAGCCGTGAGATTCAAGCCCAGTCCGCCAGCCTTGAGGCTGATGAGGAACACCGGGCATTTTGCATCAGTCTGGAAACGCTCAACATGTTGTTTGCGATGCCGGGTCTGCCCATCGAGGTATTCGTAAACGATGCCACGCGAATCAAGCTGCTTGCGCACCAGTTCGAGGAACGAAGTGAACTGGCTGAACACCAGGGCCTTGTGCCCTTCCTGCACCAGGTCTTCCAGACGCTCGAGCAGGGCTTCGAGCTTGGCAAAAGGCTGGTCGGCGAGTTTGGGGTCGATGAGGCCCGGATGGCAGGCTGCCTGACGCAAGCGAAGCAGGGCTTCGAGCACCATGACAGTGTTGCGACCCATGCCCGACTCGGTGACCTTGGAAAGCAAAGACCCGCGGTAATGTTTGAGCAGCTGATCGTAAAGGTCCTTTTGGGCACCTTCCATTTCGCAGAGCACCGTCTGCTCGGTTTTGGGAGGCAGATCACGCAGGACCTGTTTCTTGGTACGACGAAGGATGAACGGCCGCAGCGCTTTGCCAAGCTGACGGGCCACATCGGTACTCTGCATCATCTTCGCCCCGGCTAGCTGAATGCCTTCGGTTTCCTCCTCCCGTTCATCCGCTTTCACCGGCTGCGGAGTTGCTACAGCATCGGCTTGGACGATCGCGGGTGAAATCTCGCTTTGTGCAACGCTATCTTCCGACTCGCTGCCTCGTTGCTGGCGGGCATCCTGCATGGCGTTTTTGAGCAGGCGGCTGAAGTGCCCCGCTCCGCCAAGCATTCCGGGATTGAGGTATTCAAAGATCGACCACAGATCGCCCAGATGGTTTTCCACCGGCGTGCCTGTGAGCGCCAAACGATGGTCGGCCTGAAGCAGACGCACAGCCTTGGCGACCTGAGACGAGGGATTTTTGATGGCCTGAGCCTCATCGAGAATCACGTAGTAAAAGGATGTTTACGCAGTTCATCGATGTCGCGCCGAATCAGTCCGTAGGTGGTGATGACAAGATCGTGTTCTGCAAACGCCTGGCGCAGGGATTGCCGTTCCGTCCCGGTATAAGCCTGTACCCGCAAGCCGGGAACGAACTTGTGTGCCTCATCAATCCAGTTGAACACCACCGACCGGGGAGCAATCACCAGCGAGGGCTTGAATTTCGGATTTTGAATTTCGGAGGTCGGATTTTCCGCCTGACCACCGGTTACAACCCCTGCATCCGCTGCGGGTGGGTTGGCGAGGGGGTTATTTTTCGAAAGCAGCATGGCCAGCACCTGGATGGTTTTACCCAGACCCATGTCATCGGCCAGCACACCGCCCATGCCGAACTGGCGCAGAAACGCCAGCCAGCCCAAGCCATCTTTTTGATAGGGGCGAAGAGAACCTTGAAAGAGTGCGGGAGCTTCCACAGGCTTGATGCCTTCAAATTCCTGCAACTGTTTCCGGGCAAGTGCAAAGACATCATCAACCTGAACCATTTCCTGCCGAGCCAGCAGGGTGTCCAGCATCGCTGCCTGAGTGCGTTTAAATTTCAGGACATCGCCATCCACCTCGGCCACCCCCGCCAGCAGGCCGTGTTCAGCCAGCCATTGTTCGGGGAGCAAGCCTTGCGAACCATCGCCCAGCGTGATGAGCGTGCGCCCATCACGGGCAGCCTGCAACACGGCAGGCAGGGGTACGATTTCCTGAGTGCCATCGTTGCGCGTGAAGGTGATCCCGCCACGCAGTTCGAACCAGTCCATGCCGCTGGTGACGGAAAGGTTGGCCGCTCCGGGTCGGGCCATGATCTTGCGATCTGCAGTCACCACCCAGCCGGCTGCCAGCAGTTGCATGACCACCATGGGCATCGACTTGACGGGCACTGAACCGAGCAATTCCGTGCTGCTTCCATTGCCAAGCTCGGGCCGGAAACCCAGTTTGATCAGCAGCGACAGGGCCTGTTCCTCGCCCCGCAAATCACGACGAATGATCACCGGCCTCTGATCCCTGCTGAAACTCACCCGCCCGCCAAGGATTTCCTCCTCCCCATTGTCCATGTCAGGGTTGCGGTCAAAATCGTCGTCATCCTCCAATTCGGGAGGATTTTCCGTGCGTGCCTGAGTGGCCAGTTCATCTTCCACAGACTCGGCCAGGTCCAGGGCATTGGCCGCAGCATCGACCACCACATCCTCGCCGGGGTTTCCATTGACCTGGCTGGTGGCAGCTTCCGTGTCAGCCGTGGTAACTACCTCGGTCGTGTCACCGGGTAAAAACCGACCTGCCTGACCGGGTTTAATGCGATGCGAGCCGTAAGCAAACCACAGTCGGGCTGAGAGCAGGTTACGGGCCAAGGGTGCGGCAAACCCGGGTTCCTTGCCATTGCCAAAGCCCGGCCCTGAACCGGGGCTGTAAAGCTCCAGGTGAGGCAGAGGTGTGGCGTGTTCCTCCAGCGGGCCGACACCTTCAGGCAATTCAAGCTCCGGCAAGCTTGGCAGGGTGTACAGTTTTTCTAAAAATTGGGGGACTTGATTCTGGGCCACCTTCAAAGGCGATATTCGGCCATGGGCGGCAAAGAGATCACGGTAATGCTGGACCCAGCGGAAGGCATCGCGGTCATCCAGACCGTACACCATCCCCTCATGAATCAGCAGCCCATCCGGCCCACCGAGCACCACCTCCGGCTGCTGCACTTCCAGCGTCTGAGCCTCCCGTCGAAATTCCACATGCAAAGCCAGCTCATCCCCCGTATCGCGTCCCACCAGCCAAAGTACCCAGGGTTCACCCCCGCCCCATTGCAACGTATGAGTGTGAGTGTCTGCGTCCCCGCTCTCAGGTTCATCATCCACCACAAACGCTCTGCCGGTTTCCGCCAGTCGTTTGAGCAGCACCCCCCAGCCACCACTGACCATGGCAAAACTGTCGCTCCCACGTGCATTGGCGGCCAAGCCCACATCCAGCGGGTCATGTTCCAGAGAGTGAATCCGCTGACCTCCGAGAATCAGTGCCATGAGTTCGCGATCCAGGCTGTCGGTGAGATCGGCCAGGGACTGCGGACTGGCACGCCATGGACGCATGGGTGCCCACCCTGTGCGAATGGGCTGGCGCTGTTTGAGTTCGATAACCAGTTGCCCGAGCCGCCGGGTGGCGGTGGCGTTGATCTGATAACAAATCTGGCGCAAGCCTCCGGCCATGGCGCTGGACAGGGGATGGGGTGTCCAGCCCATGGGAGCGCAGCAACATCAGCCGACCGACCCATTCGGGTTCATGCGCCGCCGATTTGGTGGCTCCCGGTTCCCGTTTGCGGGCTTTGGGCATGGCCAGCATCGGGGCATCATTGTCAGCGGACATCCCCGCGACCTGATGAGAAACTTCACCGTTGTCGGAGAGCATTTCCCCGCTGTGCTTCATCCCGTTGTAATGCACATCCAGCAGGGTCGCCCAGATATGTTTGCAATACTGACCGGTGGCAAAGTATGCACAGGTGCAATGCACTTGAGCGGTGGGGCCTTGCCCGCGGATCACCACGGTGTGGGTTTGTTCATTGCTGCCCTGAATCTGGGCGCGCACCCATTCACCCGAGTCCGGAGGTACCTGATGGACCCGGCCTTGGGCCTGGTATGACCGCCCACGCATGCGGATGTTGCTTTGGAAGTGATTCGCCCAGGCTTTTATCAACGACATTGCAGGCTCCGGCAACCGGCAGGGAATACGGGGTAAGGTCCGAATCCCTTAGCTTAGCATTCTTCGCCCATGTCGCAACGTGGCGGTTGAATAATTGCACTGTTCAAATTGAAATAACACCGCCGTTGTCTGCAGGGTGCATGTACCCGTGGAGGGAAATGGGTTGGCAAAAACCTCAGGAAAGCGGGGTACAAAGCCAGGTGGAAGCCTGCTGGATATGGACCTGTTGGAGTAGATGGACCCGCAGCAGCTTGCCTAAACGGTGGATCAAGCCAACAGCCAGGGTGCCTGGGGTGTGAGCAGGTGCAGTTGCGGAGGCTGGGTGATATCAAATCGGCACTGACGCTGGGTGAGTTGCAGCAACTCAAAGTGTTCGTGGACCCATTGCCGTGTTTCCATCAGGCTGACAACAGCAGCTGGGAGATCACCGGGTTCAGGGCCTGACATGGCTGCCAGATGCACCCGACCCTGAGTATCAAGGAACAACTGGGTTTGCGGGTGACGGGGACAACGTGCCTGCAAGGGCAAGGCGCCCGGCAGTATAGGAGCCAGCAGCCGGGGGAGATCAGGTTCGTTGTCGTGGTATGCGGATGGCTCGGCTGGCTTTGCCGGTGGATCCTGTGAGATCGGAGCAGCGGTCATGGATGCAGGGGCCATCGACCTGTCGGGCTGGGCTGTGGCAAAGGTTACTTCAGACTCGGGGATAGTGGTGTGTTGTGGAGTGTGCGAGCTTGTATGGAACCGGGCGTCGGCCACGGTGGCAGGTTCACTGATGCTTGCAGCAATAACCTCACGGGGTTCAACGGGCATGGCATGAGTGGGTGTTGCGGAATGCACTGCACCCGTAGCTTGCGAAGTTGTCGAGGTCTGTATTGTTGTGGATGGTT
>JAAUTM010000182.1 GCA_012031455.1 Phycisphaerales bacterium | reverse complement strand
TCGGCTTCTTCTCATCTTCGTGTCCTTCGTGTCATCGTGGCCATTTCCGATGTGCTGGTTTTCTTGGCGGCTTGGCTCCTTGGCGACTTGGCGTAAAAAAACGAGCCGTGTGTTCTCGGCAATGCGCTATCGACGGTACAAGGAGAGTGCGGTTGCCCTGAGCCGGGCGATCATCAATCAACCCAAACGTTGAATCGATGTCTGGTTTCGTTTATGATTTTTGATTCGCTCGTTCAGCCTCGCTAGCTCAATTGGTAGAGCAGCTGACTCTTAATCAGCGGGTTGATGGTTCGAGTCCATCGCGAGGCATTTTCCGTATTTCACCTGAGGTCATGGGATTTCCCCCTCTCCACCCCCTACCAACCATGACCCTGTCGCAAACTGGCATTGTGAGTTTTCATCAGCAGGCCAAACCAGCACTCGATTTAAAGATAATCGGGTAGAATGTAGGCTATCGGAGGCAACGAGAAACCCACGCAATTATTTATTTTGGGGGATCCCATGGCTCACGAAAGCAACTGGTCCGGGCTGGAGACTTTGGAAAGGCGGAAGATGCTCAGTGGGGTCAGTTTCTTTCCTCATGGGTATTCAGTTTACAGTCAAGCTCCTGGCACCTCATCGAATACCTTGGTTGGAAGTTTAGTTACAGGTCCCCGCCTTGGTATCCAAAGTGGTCCGACATCTACTATTGCCATCGCTCACAACGATACCACCCCATCCCTTGAAGACTACACCGACTTCGGTTTGATGAGTACCCAGACCGGGGCACTGGTGCGGAAGTACACTCTTAAAAACAACGGCGATCAGACGCTGAACCTCACCGGCACCAAGCCCATCACCATCAGCGGGCGGGCACCGATTTCACCGTCGTGACCCAGCCCACCGGTAGCATCGCCCGGCCGCATCAAAAACCTTTGAAATCCGTTTTGATCCCTCTGTAGCCTCACTCCGCCAAGCCACTGTCACCATCGCTACCAACGACCCGGCCAATCCCAATTACCGCTTTACCATCCGGGGTACCGGGGCGACTGGTCAATACTATGGTTTCTTCCCTGCGGACACTGATCTGCGCATCATCACTACCAAAACCGGGACCGGCCCAGCTGCTTCATGGGGTACCAATCTCAGTGTTGACTATACCGGTCGGCTGACCAACGGCACGGTGTTTGATACATCCCTGCAATTCGGTCGGACACCTTCAATCTGACGCTGGGTTTCGGGCAGGTGATCGATGGTTGGGAATGGGGCCTGCAGGGGATCAAAGCAGGTGAAACGCGGACTCTGATCATCCCGCCTTCGATGGGCTATGGCAGTAACGCACAGGGCAGCATTCCCGCCAATTCCTGGTTGATTTTCGAAGTCACTGCCCGCACCATCACGCCGCCGGATGCCGAGTTGCGCGGGAACAATCTGATCATCCCAAGCAAAGACACCACTCCCATCGTTGCCGATGGAACCGACATGGGCAATGCCAGCATTCGCGGGCAGGTGACGCAGATTTTCACACTTCGCAACACCGGCCCAAACGACACGTATGTATTTCGTCCCGCACAAAATTTCGTCACCATCACCGGCACTCACAAGGATGATTTCACGGTCGGTCAGGTAACCGAAACGCAGGACAACGTCATCTCCATCCCCATCACGTTCAAGCCCGGTGCTCTGGGCAGGCGCACCGCCACGGTGACCCTGCGGACCTTTGATCCTGATGAAACCCAGTACAGTTTCACGATCGCAGGCACGGGTACCAGTCCGACGCTCAGTGTCACGGCTTTGATGCCCAGGCTGGGGAAACGATGACCGGACAGGCCGCCAACACCGGCACGTTCCGCATCAGCACCGGCGATGCCCCCACCACCCGGGCGATCAATGTCAACTTCACCCTCGCAGGCACAGCCACGCGTGGCAACCTGCCCACCGGTGACTACATCATCAAAGTCGGTGAGCAGCTGATTACCACCGGAATCGTGACCATCCCGGCTGGGCAGATCTATGTGGATGTCACCGTCGTCCCGCACAATGACAACAAGGTGGAAGCTGATGAAACCGTTCAATTGAATCTGGCTTATAGCACAGCCTACACGCTGCCGACTGCGCTGAACCTGAAACAGGCAGTGGTGACGATTCTGGATAACGAACCGACGATCACGGTGGAAGCTATCGATGCCCTTGCCGGGGAAACCTTACGGGTGACGCCAATGACCTTGGCACCTTCCGCATTCGTCGCACGGGGGTAACGGGTGAATCCATCGTGGTGAATTTCACCGTGGCTGGTACTGCCTTGCGCGGGCAACTGGCCACCAGTGATTACGTACTGAAACTCGGGGATACGCTGCTCACCAGCAACTCGGTGACCATTCCTGCGGATGCTGAGTTTGTGGACATCACCGTGGTACCCTCCGATGACACCCGTGTTGAACTGACCGAGACCGTGCAGCTGACGCTCAGTGCTTCGACTACCTACGCCTGCCAACTGCGATGAATCAGAAACAGGCGGTGGTATCGATCCTCGACAACGAACCGACGTTACGGGTGGAAATCGTGGATGGGGTTGGGCGGGAAACGCTGCCACAGGCTGGTGAAACCAACAACATGGTGTTCCGTGTGCATCGCAGCGGGGTGAGCAATGTGCCGGTGAAATTCGGTTTTGGATTTTCCGGGACGAGTCTGCGAGGTTTCAACGGCAGCGGGGATTACGCCCTGGAAATCGATGGCGTCCCTGCCTCGACCAGTGTCACCCAGTGGACCATGCCAGCCGGGACAGATGTCGCCGAGTTCCGCCTGATCCCAGTGAACGATGGCCTGATGGAAGCCAGTGAAACTGTGATATTCGACCTGCGGGCGGGCACAACCTATTCACTCATTGCAGATACCGCTCAGCGACGCGGACAGGCGTTGATTCATGATCTGGCCGAGCCTGTGGTCAAGGTGGAAGTGACCGATGCGGCGATCAGTGAGCGGAACCCCACGACCACGGGTAAAGGGCAATTCAAATTCACCCGTGAAGGCGGGGACCTGTCCCAACCGGTGACCATCCGCTACACGCTCGGGGGCACTGCAACCATGGATGTGGATTACACTGGCTTGACCGGCGAGGTGACGATCCCCGCTGGATTGCGCACTGCGTTAGTTGACTTAATCCCTGTCGATGATCTGGTGACCGAAGGCACGGAAACGGCCACTCTCACCCTGCTGGAGGATGCGGGTTATCGCATCAAGCCAGCGCAGAAGACGCTGTCGGTGAATATCACAGATTGGGAAACTGCGCCTGATAATCTCAACGGACTGTATGTGCAGATGAGCATCATTGGTGGGACCGCTCCTTTTGCCAAGTCCGGGTCACAGCGACTGATGACTGGAAGTAGTGAAAATATCTACGCTACGACTAACTTCTCAACCACACCTGGGGTTCCCTCCTCCGGTACGTTTACCTTTGATAAGATTACCAACGACAAGGCTGTCATGGAGATATCCGACGACACCCTTGGCAACCTCCGTGGCGAACTGACATTCAGCAGCGCTGCTGCCGCCAAATATGAATTTTACGCAGGCAATGATCTGATCCAAAGCGGCTATATGTCGATGACGAGAAATACGAATTGGTTTGGCACTCCTATCTTAGGCGGCTTAATGGATGATGTACTGTATTCAATCACCCCTAATTATTATACGTGGCTTCAACCGGGCATACTCCCCGGTATACCCCCCGGCATACCCTTGACCGGAGAAACAACGAGTGTCACCACTATTGGAGGACTCGGTCAGCCCTACCAGGCAGGCGTTATTAATGGAGGCTTCGGTCTATTATCCCAAAGTAATATAGATGAGATCATGATCGCATTAGAAGGCATTGATTACGATGTGACGATTGATTACTCACTAATCGCCGATGGCATCTTGACGATCGATGAATTAATGATTGCTCTGAATAACCATCCTCTCTCCTTGGCAGAAGGAGGCTGATTGCACCGGGGGGACGTTGCCAGATGAGAGTCAAGGACTCCTGCTCACCCGGCAGCAGGGAGGATTTTTCAGAATGCAATTTTGATTCTTTATGGTACACCGAGATTTGCTATGAATGAGAATGACACCATGCATGTCGTTCAGGAGCTTCGCAGGATAAGGATTGCGATAACTATACTGACAGTTGCCGTCATCCTATGCACTGTGGCAATCCTTTTGGCAATGTATAATCCGCAATTAATGCCAGGCATTCTGAGTCTACTAGGGATCATGATTGTTGTGTGTATTATTGCCATGTTTACAGGCGCCTTAATAGGCAAATCCGTCAACAGGTTACGTAATGGATAGATTATGCATATGACGACATTTTATATTGCCGTTTGGTAGCCCTGCTGCCCCGGACATCGATAGAACTCGAGGCCGCATCCCGCGATCATTCCGGCTTTCGATTCCACCCCTCAGTGAGACTTGTCTCCAAGGAGTATGACCAAGTCATCAGAAACAGAAAGAATTCTGTCGAGCGTGACACTTGGCATCGAGAAACAGCTCAGTCAGAGCCGCGAACGGATGTAAGCGATTTCTCGTATCTATGTGTTGTTAATGATCTTGAATGCTTATTTGTCAGTTAAATGTCAATTGACCAACACCACCTCGTCTTGGACTTCTCTTAGAGCTATCCGAAAACCGATGATTGTTGATAGACGATGATACCGCAGGCGAATTGGAGCATACCTTGATAGTAGAGATCATCTTTCTCCCAGCGGATCAGGATACGTCGGAAGCGGTTGAGCAACTGT
>JAAUTM010000181.1 GCA_012031455.1 Phycisphaerales bacterium | reverse complement strand
GGTTATTGAGGAAGAAATGAATAAACTCAGGCTTCTTGAAAAATAACTCATCCGAATTCCATGTAACCCGGAACTATCTCGACTTTCTGACGGAGCTCCCTTGGGGTGTTTACAGTGCCGATAATACCGACATTACAAAAGCCCGGCAAATACTTAACGAACAACATCATGGACTTGACGATGTTAAAAATTCCATACTGGAATTTATCAGCACCATGAACAAAAGAGGGAGTCAGGGTGGTTCAATTATTTGCCTGGTAGGACCTCCGGGAGTTGGTAAAACCTCCATCGGAAAATCGGTAGCCGACGCACTTGAACGAAAAATTCTTCCGCTTCTCGGTAGGGGGTATGCGCGATGAGGCAGAAATAAAAGGTCACCGGAGAACCTATATCGGTGCCATGCCCGGCAAGGTGATTCAAAACATCAAAAAGGCGGGCAGCGCCAATCCGGTATTTATTCTGGATGAAATTGATAAGGTAAAAGCTGATTTCCGTGGAGATCCTTCTTCGGCCATGCTGGAAGTGCTTGACCCTAAGCAGAATCATGCCTTTGTCGATCACTATCTGGATGTGCCTTTTGACCTCTCGCAGGTGATGTTCATTGCCACCGCCAACTATCTGGGCAACGTACCTCCTGCCCTGCATGATCGTATGGAAGTCCTTGAGTTGCCGGGTTACAGCGAACACGACAAACTGCAAATCGCCCGCAAATACCTGGTGCCGCGCCAGATCAAGGAACACGGTCTGGGTAAGGCTCACGCACAGGTGACATGGACCGATCCCGGGCTACGTAAAGTCATCGAAGATTACACTCGTGAAGCCGGTGTACGTGAACTGGAACGGCAGATCGGATCTGTTTGCCGAGGTATCGCCGCTCAGGTGGCGCAATGGCCGGTAAACGAAAAGGCCAAGGTTGAAGATAAGGGCAAAGGTGTTGGCAAGGCCAAAGGTGATGGCGAGGCTAATGTTCCGGGAGAAACCAGCACGCAAGACCTGATCCATGGGAATGGCAAAACTCAAGTCAAGCCCGTGGTCAATACCAATTCAAAATTGAAACTTGAGCCTGGTCAGCCCTGTGTTGTAACCCCCAAAGTGGTGCGAGGTATCCTTGGCCCCGAGCGCTACGACCGGCAACTGGACACCCGACTCAGTCAAGCCGGTGTTGTGGTCGGACTGGCTTACACCCCCGTAGGCGGCGAAATTCTTTTCATTGAAGCCACCAGCTACGCGGGCAAAGGCAACATCATGCTCACCGGGCAGATCGGCGATGTGATGAAGGAATCCGCCAATGCTGCCTTGAGCTTATGCAAAAGCAGGGCGGGTAAACACGGCTGGACGGATGAAACTTTCAGTAAACGCGATTTACATATCCATGTCCCTGCCGGAGCAGTTCCCAAAGATGGCCCCTCCGCAGGCGTGGCGATGTTCACTGCTTTGGTGTCGCTGCTGTCGGGCGTGAAGGTCAAACCGGGACTGGCCATGACCGGGGAAATCACCTTGCGCGGGTTGGTACTTCCCATCGGTGGGGTCAAGGAAAAAACCCTCGCAGCCGCCCGGGCTGGCATCCGCACCGTGATACTTCCCAAACGAAACCAACGCGATATGGAAGAAGTGGATGCGAAGGTCAAAAAAGCATTGAAGTTTATTTTCGTCGAGAACGTCGATGAACTTCTGCATCACGCATTGGGACGTCCTGTTTAAAGTGATACTGCTGGCGCATGATCGCATTGTTATTTTTATTTGATACAACTCAATCCCAAAAACTAGAACGATCCGCAAATGCTACGGTGGTCCGCCATCTTCCTGATGAATGGGATCAATACTCCGGCCATGGATTGGCGGTTCGAATGTTTAACACTTCAATCAGGGTAAAAATTTATCGACCCACTTTATGTCCCCTACACTATGTGCTGGTCAATCAACGTTCCCGATGCCACGAGGAGCTAAAGATGCGTGTGATTTTAAGCTTACTTGCAGCTTGTCTTTTATGGGGTTGTGGTCCGACGACGCTGGTGGTGGGGGTTACGCCCGGGGATCAGTATTTGCAGGCAACACGGGTGATTGCAGGGCAAGGCTGGTGGCCAGACCGGGTGGCGATGATCGATGTCACTGGTCTGCTGCTGAGTACCAATCAAACGGGATTGCTCAGCGAGGGGGACAATCCGCTTTCCGACCTTGCGGAGAAGCTGCAGGCTGCCCGCAATGATGTGCGGGTGAAAGCGGTGATCCTGCGCATCAACAGCCCCGGCGGGACGGTCACCGCCAGCGATGCCATGTACCGGGAACTGCTTCGCTTTCGGGAACAAACCGGCAAGCCTGTGGTCGTACTCATGATGGATGTGGCTGCCAGTGGCGGGTATTACCTGGCCTGTGCCGCTGATCACATCGTTGCCTATCCAACCACCATCACTGGCTCAGTCGGGGTGATTGCCCAGACCGTATCCATCAAATCGGGGCTGAGCATGATCGGCATCCATAGCGAGGCCTTCACCTCCGGCCCCAACAAAGATGCAGGCTCACCTCTGGCTGATATGTCCGACTCGCATCGCCAGGTTTTCCGCAGCATGATCGATGATTTTTATCAGCGTTTTGCAGGCATCGTGAAGCAGCATCGCACGGGTATCCCCGCCGATAAGTTCACATGGGCTACTGATGGGCGCATCGTCACCGGGACCCAAGCGCTGGAAGTTGGCCTGGTCGATGAATTGGGTGACTTGCACAGTACCTTTGCAAGAGCGCAGCAACTTGCACAAATTTCTAATGCGGAGCTGATTGTCTATCATCGCCCGCTGCGTTATGTTGGTTCGCCCTACGCTCTTGCTGCAACGGATGGGATGGCTGGCAATTCCGCCAGAGGCGTGACGGTGAATCTGGCGCAGATCAATTTGCCCGAGTTCATGCAAGGCGGATCGAGCGGTTTCTATTATCTCTGGTCGGGAACCGGACATTAACATCGGCATCCTTGTAGGTCCGCTGGGAAACGATTCGTGTCAAAAAAAAGTCAAACCATCCACAGCCAGTCATTCGCAAAGCAAGACGGTCACCAAGGGATTACGCCCCGAAGTGCCCCGGTTGGTAGAGGATATGGTTGATGATCAAACTCAGTCCTCAATGGATGTGGCCAAGTCGGGTTTGCAGGGCAACGGAGGCAAACGCGGGCTGCTGATGAAGTGCCCGGCCTGCGGGAAACGCATGGAGTTGGACATCGGCTTTGCGGGCAGCGTTTGCCGATGTGCACACTGCGGGGCGCTGGTCACGGTGCCCGGCGCCCCAACACCTGCGCAAAGCCCTGTCATACGTCAAGGTGATCGACCAGCCAGTCCGCAACAGGCCCCACCACAACAATCACACGGTCTAGCAACCACACATGTCGACTCGAATTCAAAGCACAACCGTTCCAATAATTTGGATCAACTCAAAGCATTGGAACCAGCGACGGATCCAGAGGCAGATGAAGACACTGACCCCATCACAGCCTTTGCCGCCAGCCGTTTGCATGCGAACAGGCAGATAAAAGCTGGGCGTGTTGACAAGGCGACGCGCATCCTGTGGATCGTGATCGCCATCGCCTTGGTGCTGGGCATTTTTATAACTTTTGCGGTGCTGGAAATGATGCTTGGCTGAAGCTCGGATCACTGGATGACTGCTTCACGCAACAACGCCAGTAACACCACGGGCTGGCCATGTTCGTTGTGATTGATACCCTGCACCCGCGCCAGTTCACGCATGGGGATGCTGCCACTGGTTGAAAGGATTTTCTCCCAGCGATCCAAAGTGATCACCAGCACCCTTGGCTTATCTGGTTGCCCGGGATAACCAGCTTAGTACCTGGGCCTCATCGCCCAGTTTTTCAGGGCGATCGCGCATCAAATACAGCGTCAGACTTGGCTCGTAGTAGCCAAATACCCCCACGGGCACTTCGTCGGCTGTGTGTGTGCGTATGGCTTGGGCAATCGGCGGCGATAGTTTGATGATCGGCTCGGTCAGCGGAATCACCCAACCCCATAGCAGCAGCAAAGTCACCACCGTGCCCAGCAAGGCTGTTTGTGTGGCCCGCAGCCATTGTTCACGCAATTGCAGAACCACCACCGTCAGACCGGTGCCAAGCACCCATAGCCCTGTGATCAGGCCAGCCCATTGCATGGATGAAAGTGGTGCGAGCAGGGGGTCTATCCGTGGTGCCAGCATGGGTCCAAGTAACAACAGCAAACCAAAGCTGATACTGATGGGGGCAAAAAACCAGGCGCCCCCCGCGCAGCCAGCGATGATCCCATTCGGTCATATGTTCCTTGCGTTCATGAGCGAACCTGAGTGCAAGGGCGCAGACAATCGCCAGCCCCGGCCAGATGGGCATCACATAATGCGGAAGCTTGGTGGCAAACAGACTCATCAGCACCGGCACTGGTATAAGCCAGCCCCAGAGAAAAGCGCGCGTGCGCAGGTCTGCCATGCGACCACCTATCAGGCGTGTAACCCGCCGGGAAGGAGTAGCGTACCGGGGAAAAACCCCGCGACAATCATGGGCAGGTAGAAGGGCAGTAGCAGCAGGTATTGCCAGAGATTCCTCCCGCCATGACCCTCGGCTGGTTGGAGGATCCGTGCAAAAACATGTCGGCCCAGACCCTGACGTGCAAATTCACTGCCCGTGGCAATGTTGGCAGGAATCGCCCAGGTCAGAAAAATCACCAGTGGAATCACAATCGAAAACAGTATCAACCAGCGTACTTGGGGTACTGCATGATTTAAAGTGTCTTTGCATAGCC
>JAAUTM010000180.1 GCA_012031455.1 Phycisphaerales bacterium | reverse complement strand
CCTATGACCCCTCGACCGGCAAGTTTATCGCAGTCAAGGAAAAAGACTCCGCAACGTGTGATCGAGGCAACCGTGGATTTCTTTCTCGGTACTGCTACGGTCACCGATCTATTTACACCCAGTCTGGGCACTCTGGACTTGTCTGATGTTCAGGTCCTCTCCACGGTGCCTTCTCTGGCTGGCAAGCCCGATGCCGCCAATCTGCTGATATACAGTCAGGAATCCGCCAAGCTGCTGGAAGTATCGCGTACCGGCAGCATCCTCAGCGAGTTCAGCTTTGCAGGTATTGCTTCCGATGCCGAGGGCGTGACCATTGATAATGATGGCATCATTTACGTTGTCGGTGAAACGCCTGAGCTGTATGTTCTGACCCCCGTGCCTGAACCTGCATCTTTACTGCTGGCCGGGCTGGGCACATTGCTGTTGCTGGTTCGTCGCCAGCGCTAAGTTGACTGAATCATTGTACAAACCGTTATCAGGAATCGAAACACACTTTATTAGGGAGAGAAAACATGACACGCAAACTGACTTGGGCCTTGCTGATCACTGCCAGCGCTTTGAGCCTGACTGCTCAAGCCGATGAAATGGATCTGGTCATCACCGAAGTGATGCAGCAAACGACCAGTGGCACCCGCCAGCACCATCAACGGCGACTGGTGGGAACTGACCAACACCGGCGACACCGCCATCAATCTGGCTGGCTTTCAGTGGGCGGATACCGAAGATGCCCTGCCCAGCACCGATAGCAACTTCTTCCCCAGCTTCATCATCAATCCTGGCCAGTCCATCATCATTCTTGAAGAAAACACCAGCAACGAAGCAGCCTGGCTTACCAACTGGGGCCTTGATAGCTCCGTGGTCATTCTGGCTATGGACGAAATGGTGGACGACAGCACGCCCGATGGCGATACCTTCTCGGGTTTAAGCTCCAGTGGAGATGGCGTGTTCTTTTACAACCCTCTGGGGCAGTTGCTCTCCAGTTTCTCATACGGTTCTGCTATCCGCGGAACCAGCTTTGAAATCAGCAAGAGCGGTGTGAGCCTTGGCAACAGCGTCGTCGGCGAATTCGGGGCTGTGAAGGCTGCCAACAACGATGTTGGCTCACCCGGCACTGCTGTACCCGAACCCGTGACGATGTCGCTTCTGTCGCTGGCGCTGGGCGGACTCCTGCTGCGTCGCCGCACGCATTGAATCTCCCTGCACCTGCCCACCATGGACAACTTTCAAACCGCGCCTTAAAAGCGCGGTTTTTTGTTCCCTGTCAGATTTCACGACCAAGATTAAACTGTTGTACATGCCAACCACCGGCGACAACCGCTCCCTTCACCCGGCCAACATGCTCGGCCTGGATTACCGCGCATTGGCAACTTCGTTTCCCTGGAAAAAGCCCATCATCGATGCTCACATCCACATCAACGATCTCACTCACGCCAAAGTGCTAATGAGGTGGTCCAAGTGGTTCGGGGTGGAACAATTTCTGGTCGCAGTCGCCGCTGGAACTGCTCGACCCGTTGCAGGATGTTTTGGGGGATCGTCTGGTTTTTGTCGCCAACCCCAATTATGCCGCCAAGGAAAAAGACGAAACCTTCACCACCGACTGGCTGTATCGACTGGAAGCTTATCGAAAAAAAGGGGCCAGACTCGCCAAGTTCTGGGCAGCCCGCGCGGACTGGAATTTCATCCCTCTTTTCGGTTGGATGACCCGACCCGTCTGCATGCCATGAAAGTCGCCCGTGATCTGGGCTACCTGCTCATGTTTCATGTGGCCGACCCCGATACGTGGTTTGCCACCAAATACCGGGACAGCGCCAAGTATGGCACCAAGGTTGAGCATTACCAGCGCCTTGAATATGTGTTGTCGCTCTTCCCTGATACCCCCGTTCTTTTGGCGCACATGGCCGGCCACCCCGAAGACCTGCATCACCTCCAACAACTGCTGGATCGTTACCCCCACATCGTGCTGGATACCAGTGCCACCAAGTGGATGGTGCGCGAACTCTCCAAGCACACCCCGGGAGATTTTTCATCCTTTGTTCGTCGCAATCCCCATCGGGTTTTATTTGGGACTGATATCGTAGTGAACCCCAAGGACGACCCGGCCACCGTGGTAGACCTCTACGCCAGTCGGTATTGGGCACTGCGCACCCTGCTGGAAACCGACTACCAAGGCCCAAGCCCGATCGTCGATCCCGATTTGCATGAAGTGGACCCCACCCTGCCAGCCGATAGCACGGCCATGCTCCAAGGCTTGAAACTGCCAGCCGACCTGCTCGAACTTTTTATACCAGCAGGCCCCGCGCCAATTTCTATCCCATTTTCGAACTTAAACGGTGAGTCACGAACATGTTCAGCCAACATCGGGGCCAGGGACCCGGTGTGTTTTGCCATGCGTTACCGCGCGCTGGATGGGCATTTTTCATCGGATACTGGCGTAGTGCCCATTGATAAGGCAGTCCCGATATCAAGTATAAACAGGGCCTTATTTGTCTTAATTATTTGCAAATTATGGATATATGGATATCATAAGCCTACTTTGTCCGGTTGGCACCCTCTTTGCCAATAACAAAAGGTGTGCCCGGTTCAGTTCAGCGAGGAGGCCGATGAGCCGGGTCGGGTTTGGTTCTTGACGTTTTTTGTGGCGTGGGCAGGTTCCAAATTTTTAAGGTGAGTGTTCTGGGTGTTCAAGGAGTCCACTATGCGTGCATGTCGTGCGGGTTGGTGGTTTGTCATGTTGATGACAACCTGGGTGTTATTTCTGCCAGCATCATTGACCTTGGCACAGGCTGTCAGTGAGTTGCCAGCGTCCCCTGCCACGGTGATCGTGGAATCGACCCCGTGGTCGAAGTCCATGTCCCTGCAACCAATGACTCTGGTGCCACCGCATGGATGCTCACTTCCACCGCTCTGGTGCTGCTGATGGTGCCGGGGCTGGCACTTTTCTATGGCGGACTGGTGCGTACGAAAAACGTGCTGGGCACGATGATGCACAGCTTTGCAGCCATGGCCATCATCGGCGTGCTCTGGGCGGTGTGCGGCTACTCCATGGCGTTTGGCCCCAGCGTGCTGGGTGGCTGGTTCGGGTGGAGCTGGG
Organism: Phycisphaerales bacterium; assembly: GCA_012031455.1. The sequence goes on along the minus strand of JAAUTM010000180.1, from coordinate 1,712 downwards.
ATTATTTCCTCCTGCGCGGCATCGATGAAAGCATGATGGCTGACTACCACATCCCTGAATATGTCTATGCGATGTTTCAGGGGAAATTCGCCATCATCACCCCCGCACTCATCGCCGGTGCCTTTGCCGAGCGGGTGAAGTTCCGCGGTTACTGCGTGTTCATCGCGCTCTGGGCGATCCTGATCTACAACCCGCTCTGTCACTGGGTATGGGCTGCTGACGGTTTCCTTTTTCAACCTCGGTGCCAAGGGCGCAATCGACTTTGCCGGTGGCACGGTGGTACATATTTCCTCCGGTGTGAGTGCCTTGGTCTGTGCGCTGTATCTGGGTTCACGACGCGGGTACCCCGGCACAGCCATGCACCCCAACAGCCTGGTGCTGACACTGCTGGGTGCGGGGCTTTTATGGGTGGGCTGGTTTGGCTTCAATGCTGGTTCATCGGTGGCCAGCAATCTGCAAACAGCTCAGGCATTGACCGTGACACAGATAGCCGCCTCTGCCGGGGCCGTGGCCTGGATCATCATCGAAGCCATGCACCACGGGAAGGCCACGAGTCTCGGTCTGGCTTCGGGCATTCTCGCAGGCCTGGTGGTCATCACCCCTGCTGCGGGTGTGGTGCAGCCAGCCGGGGCCATCTTCCTGGGTTTCATCGCCTCCACGATTTCCTATCTGGCGATTCAGCTGAAATCCAAGCTGGGTTACGACGACTCATTGGATGTCTTCGGAATCCATGGGGTGTCGGGCATGACCGGAGCCATCATGCTGGTGTTCTTCATCCGTCCATCCTGGTGGCTCTCAGCTCAGGAAGCGGTGCCCGGCTGGGGTCTGAGCCAGCAGTTTGGGGATTCAGGCCGCGGGCGTGGCGATCACCGTGGGCTATGCAGCGGTGCTGACGCTGGTGCTGGTGGTGCTGGTGGAAAAGACCATCGGTTTCCGTATGGACGACAAGGGTGAAACGGCTGGTATGGACCACGCCCTGCATGGTGAACATGGCTATGGGCTGCTGAACCTCAATTAACAGATTGCTCAGAGAGTCGGATGATCGGTGACCCGGACCAAACGGCGTTTATCCGATGTGCCAACTCACCGATAAACCGATTCCCCTTGTAAATAACAAAGACGCGACAAGTCGCGGCGCTAACCACCGAGTAACCGACCCGAGTAACCGACTCACTGATTAACTTATTAACCCCTTCACCGATTAAACAGCATGAAACTCATCACTGCGATCATTCAGCCGGACAAATTGGACGATGTGCGTGAAGCGCTCATCAAGGCCGAGATCACCCGCATCACCGTGAGCCGATGCACCGGGCACGGGCAGGCTCAGGGCGGTGTCGCTGCGGAAGAGCTTTACCGCGGCCAACAGGTCATGCCCAACCTGCTCCCCAAGGTCCGTCTGGACATTGCCTGCAACGAGGCCTTTGTGGAAATCGCCATCGGCGCGATCCTGCAGGCAGCACGCCATGGCAAGGGCGAAATCGGCGATGGCAAAATCTTCGTCACCCCGCTGGATGAATGCATCCGCATCCGCACCGGTGAACGCGGCGGACAGGCGATCTGATTCAATTTCGGATTAAATTGTTTAGCGACGCACCGCAGGTGCGACGAATTTCGTGTTATTGCCTTGTTTAGCGACGCACCAAAGGTGTGACCTGTTCCGGATGAGAATTGTTGTAACACCATTAAAAAAAACCGCGCCCCAAAAGCGC
>JAAUTM010000179.1 GCA_012031455.1 Phycisphaerales bacterium | reverse complement strand
GGGAGCGACACGGGGAGTTTCATAGATTCACCCAGTTCCAGCACACGACGGCGCAGGAGCGAGTTGGCGCTCACACCTCCGCCAAGCATGATCGCCTGTGCGGGTCGGTCCTGGTCCTTGAGGTATGCCAGCCCGCGTTTAATTTGGTAATCAGTGTATCGATGGCTGCCTCCTGAAACGCAGCTGCAAGGGCGATCCGCTGAGCTTCAGTGAGGTCTGTGATGTTGCGGGTAAAAGTACTTTGCGAGCCTCGCCCTTGAGGTATACCACGCACGGCATAAAGCAAGGCTGTCTTCAACCCGCTGAACGAAAAATCCAGATTGCCTGGTCCCAGCAGGGAACGTGGGAGCGTCACCGGTTTTGGATCGGGATGTGATGGAGCATTCAGCGCTTGTTGTGCGAGTCGGTCCAGATTCGGCCCGCCGGGGTAGGGCACGCCCAGTATCACCGCAGCCTTGTCATATGCTTCGCCCACGGCATCATCGATCGTCCGTCCCAGTAGATGCAATTGTGTGGGTGATTTCACTTCGTACATGCTCGTGTGTCCGCCGGAGACTACCAAACCCAATGCGAATTGCGATGTTAGGGGAACGAGTGATTGATCAAGTATCGAGCCTTCATCACCCTTGCTTGCGCTGCGGACTGGTAAACCACTTTGCTTAAGCTTTCCTGCGTAAAGATGTGCCTGCACATGATCGACACCGATGATTGGCTTGTCCAAAGCCCATGCCAGCGATTTTGCGGCACTTACCCCCACCAGCAGCGAACCGATCAGCCCGGCCGATTGCCCACCGCAATCGCATCCAACTCACGCCAGTCCACCCCGGCTTGGCGCACTGCTGACTCGAGCGTCGGAATGATCCGTTCCAGATGCGCCCTGCCTGGCGATCTCGGGAACCACGCCCCCATACTTTTCATGCAACTCATGTTGCGTGGCGATCATGTTGCTGCGCACCCAAACCCCATCCTCCACCACCGAGGCAGCGGTTTCATCGCAACTGGTTTCAATGCCCAAAATCAGTGACATGTCTTACTCACCCAAGCCCACTTACTCCACCGTGGCGGGCTGCGTCGTGGCCGGGGCCTGGGTTGTCCCCAAATCCGCCAGTTCTTTCTCGATCTGCGTGAGTCGTTCTTCCAGTAAATCTCGCTGGCGTTCCAGGTTTCCCGTTTGATCATCTGCACGATTTCCTCAGCGCCATCCTGCCCGACCAGGGGCCAGGTGTCGTTGGCAACCTTCCCCTGCAAAGCCTCGACCCCTGCCGCCAGTTGCTTATCCATAAGTTCATCCGCGATACGCTGGGGTGTCCAAGGCTTGGGGTCATCGTTTTCTTTGGTGTCATTTTTCAGGACATCGCCTTCCCTGCGGATTCGTGACATTTCCTTGATTTCCTCCGCATTCATGGGCACCCAGAAACCTGCCTGCGGGTCCACTCCCCATTCATCCTTATCCTTCCGTCGATGGATGTTGCGGCCGCTGGGCAGGTAGTAGTAGGCATTGGTGATCTTGAGCGCTCCAGCCCCATCTTCCAAGGGTCGTATCTGCTGCACACTGCCCTTGCCGAAGGTGCGCGTCCCGATGAACTGGGCACGCTGATTATCCAGCAGCGCTCCGGTGACCACCTCGGCTGCCGAGGCGCTGGCCTGATTGGCCAGTATCACCAAAGGCAGATCCTTGAACGTTCCCGGATCCGTCGAAAACTGCACACGCTCAGGCACATTACGCCCACGCACTGAGACGATGCGTTTGCCGCCTTCCAGAAACAGGTCCGACACCTGCACCGCTGCCTCCAGCAATCCGCCGGGGTTGAAACGCATATCGAGGATCAGTCCCTTGACCTCCTGCTTTTTCAACATTTCCAAAGCTGCCTGCAAATCTTCCGTGGTTTTTTCGGTGAACTGTGAAAGTCGGACATAACCAATGCCGCTGGCCGGATCGAGCATGTAATCCCATTGTCCTTCACCATTGCGACGCCAGCCGCGCACGGTTTGCACGGTGATCTGGGCGCGGGTGATTTCGACGACAGCCTCCTGCCCCGAAGCATGACGCACCTTCACGACCACCTTGCTGCCTTCAGGCCCCTGCAATCGTTTCACAGCCTCACGCAGCTTGCGGGCATCGCTGTCAATCTCCGCAAATACCTCCGCCAGCGATTTGCCATCCACCTCCAGCACGATATCCCCGGCCATGACCCCCGCCTTCCACGCTGGCGAATCATCCAGTGGCGTCACAATCCGCAGGTGGTTGTTCTGGATGTCCACTTCCGCCCCGATGCCGCTGAACGTCCCGCGCACCTGTTTATCAAACGGCTCCAGGTCCTGCGGCGAAAGGTACACCGTGTACGGATCGTCCAGCGCCTCCACCATCGCCCTTACCGCAGCTTCGGTCAGTTTTTCTTCATCAGGCTGCTCCACGTATTCACTGACCAGTTCATGCCGGACATCCACCAGCAGGTTGAGCTGATCGAACAATCCGTTGCGCTTGGCGAAGCTGGCCGACACCAGCAGCAAGGTCAGCGTGAACAGTGCAGGAATGTAAAACCATCTTGGAATGAAACGCTTGGGTGTATTCATGGTGTATGCCCCGATAGCCTTGGCGGTAAGGTTCGAATAAAGGATTGTATCAGACAGGCAGGGCAGACTCTTGGAATTTAGGCAGATTGACCGCAAGAGGAATAAATCGCCAACGTGCCAAGTGAATTATGGATAATGGATAAGTGATAATGGATGATGTCTGATCACCATGCACAACATCGATTTGCGAATATTCTGAACATTATCCTTTATCCATCATCCTTTATCCATGGATGGATTGCCGGAGAATCCCTCATCTTCATTTCATCGACCGCTTTGTTTAAGCCATCGGCCAAGGCACATTACCGGGAAGTAATGCCGGTAGAGGTGATAGCGAAGGTAAAACACTTTGGGGAAGCCCGTGCCCGTGAACCAGTGTTCATCCCAGGTGCCAGTGCTGTTCTGCTCTTTGACCAGCCACTGGATGCCGCGCAGCACAGCCGGGTGTTCCGCCCCAAAAATAGCCATGAGTGCCATGGTGCCCCATGCGGTTTGGCTGGCGGTGGAAGGGCCTTGCCCGCGCAGGCTCGGGTCTTCGTAGGTGTCCGCCGATTCGCCGAATGAGCCATCTTCTTTTTGATGGTCGAGCAGCCACTTGCCTGCTTTGCGAACCCAATCGGTCTGCATGTCAAAACCAACCTTGCGCAGGCCGCAAACCACCTGCCAGGTCCCATAAATGTAATTGACCCCCCAGCGACCAAACCAGCAGCCATCGGGTTCCTGCTTGGAGCGGATGAAATTGATCGACTTGGCAACCCCCGAGTCATCGGGCAAAAACCCGTGATGTCCCAGACATTCCAGCGTGCGCCCCGTGATGTCCGGGCAGGAGGGGTCCTGCATCGCATTGTGGTCGGCAAAGGGGACATATTCGTAAAGCGGTCGGTTGTGAGCCTCCCGGTCAAATGCTGCCCAGCCGCCGTCCTGATTCTGCATCGCCAGCATCCACCGCACCCCGCGCTTGCCAGCCGCCAGCGCCTCATCTCCGCCGATCTTCCGCAGTGCCATCGCCACCATGGCCGTGTCATCCACGTCCGGATAATACCCATTATTAAACTCAAAATACCAGCCGCTGGGTTCCACCGGTTGCTTCACGTTCGCCACCCAGTCCCCCGGCTGACGACATTCCTTGGCAAGCAGCCACTGCGCACATCGCCGCATCGCCGGGTGCGTTAAATCCAGTCCCGCCTCCGTGAGGGCATAAGCTGCAATGCCCGTGTCCCAGATGGGTGAAAAACAAGGCTGTATCCGAATCTGCTGACGCTCGTGATCCACAATCATCAGATCATCCAGATGCTTGTGCGCCGCACGAATGACCGGGTGATCTTCCTTGTACCCACGGCAGCGCAGCGCGATCAATATGTAAACCATCGGCGGGAAAATCGCTCCCAGCCCGTCCGAGCGATCCGTATGATCGACGATCCAATCCTCCAGCCGATCCAGCGCCCTTCGCCGCAAGGGTGTCATCCCCGCACGGTCCACCAGTTTGAGCACCCGGTCAATCGATAAAAACACCGTGGTCCACGTGCGATCGTGATGTGATTTGCTCTCACCGTTACGCAAGACTTTTTTACGGGCTTCCTGACACAGATAAAGCTCATCAATGCCCTGTTCCGGCTCAATCTTTCGCACCGGGCGATGACTCACCACAATCGACAAAGGCGTGATCATCGTCCGCGACCAGGCGGAAACCTTGTCCAGATGAAAGTAAAACCACTTGGGTAAAAACACGATCTCCGGCGGGATCGAAGGCACCGCCTCGTAACTGATCTGACCCAATGCTGCCAGATAAAACTTGGTGTAGGTGTTGCACCGTTCCGCGCCGCCAAGCTTGTGAATCAGTTCGCGGGCCTTGACCATGTGCGGTGCGTCGGCCTTGTCCCCCATGAGCTTCAAGGCAAAGTAGCCCTTGACCGTGGCCGACATATCCGGCTTGGCACCGGGATATTGAATCCATGCCCCGTCCTCTTGCCGTTGCAATGCGCGCAGGTAATTGGCGATCCAGGGCAAGCGCGGGTCGTTTTCCTGCCCGATGATGTGCTTGAGCAGAATATATTCGCTCTCGAGGATCGAATCGCCTTCCAGCTCCGCACACCAGTAGCCTTCCGGGAGCTGCTGAACCAGCAACTGTTCCACCGCACGATCCAGACATACCGGCAGCCTGCTGGGTCAGGGAGGCTTTCTCATCGGTTGGCGCTGGGACTGGCAGCCCGTGGCTCGGATGGCCGAAACCCATTGA
>JAAUTM010000178.1 GCA_012031455.1 Phycisphaerales bacterium | reverse complement strand
CGAACCACCTGCGGCGAGCTTCCCTTGGGTCATTGACGATGGCAGCAGGGCTGGTCGGAACCCAATGGCGGCTGGTGGAGCAGCCCCGGCTCAGGGGCCTTGGACGGTGAACAACGCATCAACAACAAGGGCACCGGCAGCGAAACCGTGCAGTGGAAATTCGAAGGCCTGGCCACCGGCTGGTACGAAGTCTCGACGACCTGGGCACCTGCAGGCAACTATACCAGCGAGGCGGGATTCAAGGTATTTGATGGCGAGATATCCAAAGGAACCACGCTGATCAACCAACGATTGGCCCCGGATGATGATGATATTGAGGATACATCGGGTCGCAAATGGGAACGGTTGGGATATTACTATATCGAAAATGGTTCGATTTCGTGTGCAGTTAGGCGATTGGGTCAGCAATCAATACGACATGATCGTAGCCGACGCAGTGAGGGTGGCGCAGGCCGACCCCCCGACGGCGAGCTTCCCTTGGGTCATTGACGATGGCAGTCAGGGCTGGTCGGAACCCAATGGCGGCTGGTGGAGCAGCCCCGGCTCAGGGGCCTTGGACGGTGAACAACGCATCAACAACAAAGGTACCGGCAGCGAAACAGTGCAGTGGAAATTCGAAGGCCTGGCCCCCGGCTGGTATGAAGTATCGACGACTTGGTCGCCTGCTGGTAGTTATACTACAGGTGCGTCATATTTCGTATTTGATGGCCAGTCGCATATAGATACCAAAGTATTCAATCAACGGGTGATGCCCGATGACATATATGCTCACATGAATAAGTGGGAGCGTATTGGATACTATTATATCCAGAACGGGTCAATTCGTGTACAGTTATCAGATAATATCGCTTCTCAATGGGACATGGTGGTAGCTGATGCAGTGCGGGTGGCGAAACAGCCATTGGTCAGTGTATCGGGAAGCAGAACCGCAACATGGCTGCATCCTTATGACCTTTCATTTTCATCGATTCGATCGGATGTATCCGAGTGGACAATAAATTGGGGCGATGGTGTCATTGAAACACTACAAGCCAGTGCTAATCATACCGATCATGTATTTCCACCGATCACCGCATTACGAGACATAAGCGTTCAAGCAACCTTTGCAGACGGCACTGCTGCATCTGTCACCTTGCCTGTGTCTGTTGCCAACTATATTCCCGGTGCAGATATCGTGTTCATGGTGGATGAATCGGGCTCAATGGAAACTGAACATGCTTGGCTAAACACTGCTATTTACGAGTTGGAAGATGCACTGAATGCCCTTGGTATTATTGATAATCGCTATGCATTGATAGGATTTGGCGGCAGCCAAACGCAAAATGATAGCTGGTCTGTCCCCGTGGGTAACGGAAACGGATATTGGGGATCGCCTAGTGAAATGGATATTGCCTTCGGCCTTTTGGATATTACAGGCAGCGAGGGTGGACAAGAAGACGGTTATGACGCAATTAGTCACGCATTGACACAATATATGTATCGTCAGGGCGTTCCGGTCAATTTTATTCTTGTATCAGATGAAGATAGGGATAGTTTTAATGATAATCTTAGTAAAAGCTTTATTACTTCTCAACTCAGTGACAAGAACATCACCTTGAATACAGTTGTGAATGCATATTTTGGAGTAGATACTGGTGTTACCGGTGAAATCGTAGGAGTGGATGCAGATCGCACGGGTTTTGTTGCCGATGGATTTGGATCATATTATACTGTTGAAGACTCATTCTATACTGGTCATGGTGCAAATGAAGGTTGGGAGTACACATATAGTGATTACATTGATTTAGCGTGGGGGCTTGGGGGAGCGGCATGGAATATTAATTATATATCTTCAGTTGGACTCATTGCAGAGTCGTTTACCAAAGCGTTTGTTGACATTAAGGCCAAAGAGGTAGAAGCTGGACTGTTATTCGGGTTAACCGAATCCACCCGTCTCAATACCATACAGGAGTGGTCGCACACCGTTGCATCGGGTACGACCTATCTGGCGGTGGATTTCACCAACCTGAACTTTGACAGCCTTGGCAACGCAGGGGTCATTGGCAGCAGGGATATCAACGATGCCTTTGAACTGGTGGTACTGGATACAGCCACAGGCAAGCCGCCGGTGGATGGTACAGGACAGAAGATTCTCAGGACTATCACTAGCGGTAGTGATGCCGTATTCAATATCACCCAGGGGCAGGCTTCGTTGAATGTCGCCGGAGTGGTCGTTCAGGACACCAACGGCAATCCGATCACTTCCGATACCACCACTGGGCGAATCTATATTGATGTCAGTGGACTAGTCGGCAAAGAACTAAAACTCGTCGCCCGGCTTGTCAATAACGATGCGGATGATGCCACCTCCGTCACCGTTTCGTTTAACTCTACAGGTAATGGTGTTGGCACCACTGCAATGCCTACCGGGACAGGGGAAAACCTACTCGCTGCATCGCCGGTGATTGACCTTGCCACACGTCGCCAACCCATCGCTTATTCCCGTCTGCGCGATGTCACTACTGCGTTTGATATCCGTTACAAACATACTTCACTGGATACTCAACTTGACGAACTGTTGGCAACTCTCTCCCTGACCAAGCGGAACCCCATCCAGGTGCGAGGCGATCTGCTGCTGACGGTACGCAGGATTCGTACCCAGGATCAGAACCCCGTGCAGGATAGTTCAGTCGATCTGAATCTGTATGATGGGTTGTTATTGCAAAGTGTCGGCGGAGTGGAAGCAGGTACGCCGTATATCAAGCTGAATAACCTGCTGGATCGTGATGCGGATGGCTTCTATGTCAACAATGACGCCATCGAGCACCTGCGACTGGTCTTTGACAATATCATACCCGAGGATCGCTTTGATTATGAAGTCGTCCTACTGGGTGAAACCAACGACGCCCCAGCGTTTACATCCGATCCCTATGCCATCGCAGGCGCTGGCAGCGGGAACCTCGGGCAGGCGTATCTGGTTGAGCACATCTCGGCGGGTGGAGCTGTGACGCCTGTGTTGGAAATTGTCAAGAATGCGAACAATAACCAATTCCGATACAAGCTGGCAGCCACGGACCCAACGGCGATGCGGTGAATTATGCGCTTCTCACCGGCCCGGTGGGGATGACATTGATCGATACCGATGGTGATGGCAGGCAAGATACGTTGGTTTGGTCGCCAACTATCGCGGATGTCGGGACACATAGCATTCGCCTGCGGGTAACGGATGATTTTGGCATGTTCGACCCAGCGGAAGATCAGACGTTTTCATTGCGTGTGGCGACCAATGTCCCCAACCGCCCGCCGATGTTTGTGACGAACCCTGTGACGGTGGCTTACGCTGGGGAGCTTTACACCTATGCTGCACGGGCATTCGATCCGGACGGGGATTCGCTCACCTACAGCGTCGTCCAAGGCCCCGGCAGCGATTTTACCATCGATCCCAATACCGGTGATGTGACATGGATACCATCTCCAAATTTAATTGACGTATTTGTAAACATTACTCTAATTGTTGATGATGGTAATGTTGGTATTGATAACCATACTTACTCGCTACAGATTGTTAATCGTCCACCGTTAATTATTACTAAAGCGCCGGAACGTTTTATTCCATTGTTTATAAATAGTAGAACGCCAACGGTTGAACTATATGCTACAATACGTGATTTTATTCCTGGTGACGGGATAACCCCATCATCACACATCGATTTTGAGCCGACCGGTCGCCGTGGCCTTTATGAAGATTTGGTGCATACTACTATTGGTAGTGATAGGAAACCTGTCTACGCCGGCCCCTTCGAAAACAATCAATCAATCTATTCCTCTGAAAGCTTTTATGCTTGGTATCATGATATTGATGGCTACGACAATCGTACAACTGTACCATTGACATTCCGGTATGATTACAACAATGGTGTGTACAAGTACGAGAGCGACAATTTTTTCCGATTGATGGCAAGTTGTATGGAAATTACGAATGGTGGCCACATAACTTCCATTTTACACTTGAGATGCATACGGAGTTTACGTATCAATCTGGGCAAACTTTTGAATTTAGCGGAGACGATGATGTATGGGTATTCATCAACGATCAATTGGCGATCGATTTAGGTGGATTACATTCCAAAGCATCTCAATTGGTAATACTAGACTCGTTGGGATTGACTCCTGGAAGCACATATCCTATTGATATCTTCTTTGCAGAAAGGGCTACGGGCGAATCAACTTTTTACTTATCGACAGATATTAATCTTGCACCTGAACGATCATACGTTTATACCCCAGACGCAATTGATCCAGATGGCGATACACTGAGTTGGTCCTTGCTTAAGAATCCAGTTGGGTTGACCATCAATCCATCAACGGGACGGATCTTCTGGAAACCAGCGATCACGGATGTAGGTAGCCATACAGTCAAAATCCTTGTCAGTGACAGTCGGGGGGGATACGATATTGAAGAGTATGTACTTGTTGTCGAAGATCCTTACGATAGTCAGATAACAGGTATTGTGTATCGAGATCACAATGCAAACTCGATTGTCGAATGCAAATGATAATGTTGTTTCAGGCCAGAGGGTCTTCGCGGATATTAACCGTAATGAATTGTACGACCATGGCGAGCCATATGCATTTACAAATGATGCAGGTTTTTATGCAATTAGTGATCTTGCGGCCGGGTCGTATGACATTTATGTAGAAGAAGACAATCTATGGCATCGATCCTATCCGACTTCAGGTAAACATCAGATTATGATCGGAGTAGATACGGTTGCAAATGACGTGGATTTCGCCTTAATTCGCACGACTACAGGAAATCGTCCTCCTACAATCGA
>JAAUTM010000177.1 GCA_012031455.1 Phycisphaerales bacterium | reverse complement strand
CTTTGGAACCGGATACTCCACGCTGGCGGGATTGCATGAATTCCCCATCGATATTTTGAAAATTGATCGCTCATTTATCAACAATATCACCCGTGGTCGGGGGTACACCGCTTTGGTTCATGCGGTGACAGAACTGGCTGGAAATCTGGACATCAAAGTCATTGCCGAGGGCATCGAAACCATCGAACAGTTGCTGGTTCTTCAGTCCATCGACTGCGGTTACGGGCAGGGCTATCTCTTCAGCAAACCGATTCCAGCAGACATGGTGCCGACCTATCGGGTGCCGGTGAATCTCCTTCCCGGCATGGCGGCGTAACTCGTGATCTCAGCCCAGAATAGTGCCGCACGGTGGAGGCTGCAGCGGTGAAAAATGACTGAAGACTGCAATCGCTGGAAGACAGGGCCAAGAGTGAAGTCGATCCAAACAAGCGACGATATATCAAAATGTTTCCTGTTGTTTGATGAATTGCTGTTTCATGCAAGACTATCAGTCGGGGGTGAATTGTTATTCGATGAGGATGAACAATAGCCGCCTTCGTTTTCGTTTGTCTGCCATTCTGGTAGGAATGGTGTCGCTGGCTATTTTTTTGATAGCTGCGGTTTTCTGGCATATCTCTCGGGACATGGACGATAGTTTGCTTCGGCAGACACGGCTGGCCGCACTATCGATCCACACAGATCACTTGCTAAGGGTGAGTGTCGGGGCCTACCAGCAGGACTATCCTGCTGCTCGATCCATTCAGCAGCAACTCAGGGATATTCGTGCTGCCAACCCCTTGATCCATAAAGTCAGCCTGTTACGTCAGGATACAGATGGCCGGTGGTTTACTCTGATGAGTGACAGCATTTCCGACGGCATAACGTCGCTTTCAGAATACCCGGATACGGGAACCCTGCAGAGTTCTGGCGAATCGACATTAGCCAATCCGGACCGAGAATGGGTGGGATCAAGATCTGAAGTTGATGGGCGATGGATTTCCGGGCGCGTTCCTATCCGCGATGGAGGCACGCAAGCTGACGGTTTATATAACCGCAATGATGCCCAATCCATGGCGCAACAGGCGGTGGCGTTTTACCGTGAGCATGGCCGATCCCGCTTCCTGGAAGAATGCAATCGCTTTGAAGGGATGTTTCATCAGAGAAGTTTATATGCACTTGCCTATGACCATGACATGACCATCCGTGGCCATCCAGTAAAGCCGGGGTTGTTGGGAAAAAATCTTCTTGATGAAAAGGACTGGAGTGGCGGGTCGTATTTCCGCAGAGAAATACAGAAGATAGCGATGACCCAGGGAAGTGGCTGGGTCGATTATCTCTATGAGGAGCCAGTCAGCAAACAATTACGATCTAAATCAACCTATCTGGAAAAGGTAGATGATTTAATCATCTGTGCCGGGGTCTATCAGGCTTCTGACAGGGTGTTGGGCATGCTGCAAGTGGATGTGGAGGCCGGGGTATGGCGGCAGCATCTTATCAACCAGGCAGCCTTGCCGGTTGGGCTGATCGTATTGCTGCTGCTGGTGTTGATCGTGCTGATGCTGGGCATCACTTTCGGCGCACTGAGTCGAACGGATGTGGTTTTGTCCGCCCAGTACAAGAGCCTTGAAGAGGGTGAGAAACAACTCCGGCAATTGACGGAACACAGCAGAACCATCATCTGGGAAATCGACGTAAACGGCCGGTTCACGGATATCAGTCATGCAGTGGAAATGATCCTGGGTTATCAGCCCGCACAGTTGATCGGACACAAGAGCTACCTGGACCTGCACCCTCCCGAGGGCAGGGATGAATTCGGGGACTCGATGCAGGCTTTGTGGAATCGCGGCGTACCCTATGCCAATCTGGAACATCGATTTCATGCTGCGGACGGCAGAATTGTGTGGGTCAACACCTATGGTATCGCCCTGTTTCAAGCTGATGGCACCTTGCGTGGTTTTCGAGGCAGTGCTACCGACATAAGCACCCGTGTCACAGCCCAGCAACAGATACAGGTGGAGCAGACCAACCTTCGAGCTATTTTCACCTCTGCTCCGGTGGGCATGTTATTACTGGATCAGAACGGCTGTGTTGAGCTTGCCAATCAGGTGGTGGGAACCATCCTTGATAAAACCCCTGAACAGATCGTGGGTCAGCGTCCTGGAAACATCATCGGTTGCTCCTCCGCTCAGGAAACGCCTTGGGTTGTGGTTTTGGCAGTGGTTGCGGTCAGTGTCGGATACGCAAGGGGCTGGTGCAGATTCTGGAAAGCGGGCAGGCTGTCTCTGGATTGGAAATCCAAATCGAATTGAGTGACAGTCGCCGTGTAATCCATCCCTGGTTGCGGGTGAGCGCTCAACCGATCAAGTTGAGCGACCAACCGCACATGGTGGTGGTGATTGACGACATCACCGCCAAGAAAAACCTTGAACAGGAACTTTTACTGGCAGCCACCACTGACAAGCTGACAGGGCTTCCCAACCGGACGATCTTCGCCCAACGGCTCGAACACATGATTCAACAGGCCCGTGGCGGGCATCAGCAGCATTTTGCCGTGTTGTACATGGATTTTGACCGCTTCAAAACCATCAACGACAGCATGGGCCACACCATCGGCGATCAATTGCTGATGCTCATCAGTGATCGACTGCGCCAGTCATTGCAAGAGCTTTATCCGCAAGTCGGTACCTTGGGTGACCACCGGTTGGCACGACTGGGCGGCGATGAGTTCGCAGTGCAACTGGATCAACTCAAGGAACCCGCTCAATCCCTTGAGTTGGCTGAACAACTTCTTCTGAAATTCAGCGAGCCATTTCAATTGGATGACCGCCAGGTCTATTGCTCAGCCAGCATCGGCATCGTCACCAGTGCAATCGACCCTGCCAACGCGCAGGACATTCTCCGCGACGGCGATACCGCCATGTATCAGGCAAAGCTTGCTGGCGGAGGCAGAGCCGTGGTATTTGATGTGAACATGCGCCAACAGGTACAGCGCCGCATGTCCCTTGAACACGAATTACGCACCGCCTTGGAAAATCATGAACTGCGTCTGTTTTATCAGCCCATCGTCTGCCTGCGCAGCGGGGTGGTGCGCAGTTATGAGGCGCTGCTGCGTTGGACCCATCCGCAACATGGCCCGATCTCGCCCGCCGAGTTCATACCGGTTGCAGAAGACACCGGCCTGATTGTTCCATTAGGAGAGTGGGTGCTGCGTGAGGCATGTATCCAATGGGCAACCTGGCATCGCCAATCTCCCAAGCAGAGTCTTCCAAGCCTGAGTGTCAATCTTTCTCGCATTCAGATCATGCAGTCATTGCTGCCGCAGCAGATTCATGCCATTTTGGAGGAAACCGGACTGCCACCGGATCGCCTTCATCTGGAAGTCACTGAAAGTGCAGTGATGAAAGACCTGCACACCGCCCTGCACAACCTTCGACAAATCCGGGAACTGGGGGTCAAACTCAGCATGGATGACTTTGGAACCGGATACTCCACGCTGGCGGGATTGCAGCAATTCCCCATCGATACCCTGAAAATCGACCGTGCTTTCATCACCCACATCACCCAGGGCCGTGGTTATGCCGCTTTAGTTCATGCAGTAACCGAACTGGCCGGGAACCTGGGCATCTCCGTTGTGGCAGAAGGAATCGAAACCATCGATCAATTGCTCATGCTTCAGTCCATCGACTGCGGTTACGGACAGGGCTATCTCTTCAGCAAACCGATACCAGCAGACATGGTGCCGACCTATCGGGTGCCGGTGAATCTCCTTCCCGGAATGGCGGCGTAACCCACGGATCAGCAGCCACGAATGCCATAGACACCGATGGCGCACCAGCCGTTGCCGATGCGCTCGGTGATAGAAAACCGCGTATGGCCGGGGTGGTGATCGGGTACTTGCGATCCAGACAACGCTGCTGCCACGCCGCCAGATCATGCTCAGCGATGCTTTGTTCGGCTGTGAAAAGTACAAGCAACAGCGCACTGTGCCGGATGCGACTGTCGTACCATAATTTCTTCACATCCTTGGGCACGGGTGCCAGTAACTCGGCGCTGTAACGTGGAAACGGACCATCGCGGGTGAACTGCGACACGGTTTTTACTTCCAGCCAGAGGGCTTCCTCCGGGTCGGCTGCAGGGCGATCATCAAAAAGGGTGTCACGGATCGCAGGGTCACGCAAAGGCAAGCCGTCTTGTGTCAGCACCATGTCACAGCGCTGGCCGTGGCTTTTTTGGGATGCTCGCGGTCATCGGGATAGCGCTCCTCCGGCCAAACCCCGTAACCCTTCTTTCGCAAAATGCTTTGTAACAACGGATGCAAACCCAGCTCATTGCGCACATCAAATCCATACACCGCCTGCTCCATGTCATCAGCCTGAGCTTGCTGGTGCAAACCCTCGAGCAGCACATCCGCAATGTCGGAAACTGACCACATGGTGAGGAATTATTGATTGGTTAATTGGTGAACAGAATGAAAGTTTAGCGACGCCCCGTAGGTGCGACGCAGTGACCAAGTGGCACAGTGATTCCCACAAAGCCCAGGCATGGCCATGCCTGGGTGCTACCACCCCCAACCATTCACACCGGTGGAAACGCGATGCCTGCGGTATTGAGATTTTTCCAGTGATGGTCGTGAATTGCCTGCACGATACGCTGAGCAGCTTCGACTGCCGACGAACCGGCTGCCCCATCCACCACCGGCTGCTTGTTCATCCGCACCGCTTCCAGAAAGCTCGAAAGTTCAGCGGTGAGCGGGTCGAGTTGTTCGGGAGGCAGGTCCATGGTCAGTGGCTGGATGCTCACAAGCTTGCCATAGTCGAGATTGGAAAGGTCAGCACCTGCGTGATTTTCGTGC
>JAAUTM010000176.1 GCA_012031455.1 Phycisphaerales bacterium | reverse complement strand
TCAATCCCCGGCTCCCCCGGTACCCCCGGTTCCCCCGATCCCTCCACCGGTCGCAATGCGCTCGACCCAGCGCCGCTTCCGCCGCCACCCCCACTTTTGCTCCGCAGGGCATGATGCCCTCCATCTGCCTGTACTACCCCCGCCTCAGCCAGCCCCCAAACGCTCGGGGATCATCACACGACTGGCCACCGGCCTGATCACCTCCGTGTTGCTCGGCTCTATTGCCCTGAACATCTGGCTGGGTGTGTTCTTTGTCTCTTCCATGAAAGTCGGCCCGCATGAAGTGACCTATGCCGAAGGCGATACCGCCAACCGCATTGTCGTTCTGCCCATCGTCGGCACCATCGGCGATGAAAGTGCCAGCTTCGTCCGCCAGTCGCTGCGTACCCTGCGTACCACGGGTAAGCCCGCAGCGCTGGTTTTGCGCGTTGAATCACCCGGCGGCGGAGTCGGCGCTTCCGACCGCATCTGGCATGAAATCCAGAAATACCGCGAAGACACCGGCGTACCCATCGTTGCCAGCTACGGCGATGTCGCTGCCAGCGGCGGGTATTACGTCTCCTGCCATGCCGACCACATTTTCGCTGAGCCTACCACCCTCACCGGTTCCATCGGTGTCATGTTCATGGCTTTCAACGTCGAATCCATGATGAAGAAAATTGGTGTGGAAGCCACCATTCTCACCGCCGAAACCTCGCCGGAAAAGGATCTCGCCAACAACAGTTTCCGCGCCTGGACCGAAGCTGACCGCAAGGTGGTTCAGCCATTCCTGGATCAAACTCATGAGCTTTTCATGAAACGCGTGCTTGATGGTCGTCGGCGGGTGCTCAAAGACCTGACCGAAGAACAGGTGCGTCAGGTGGCCACCGGTCGAGTTTACAGCGCCGATCAGGCGTTGGCGTTGCACTTGATTGATGCTGAAGGTTACCTTGAAGATGCCCTGCAAAAAGCGGGCGAGCTGGCGCAGATCGATCCCAAGATCACCCCCCAAGTCACGATCATCAAAGCACAAGGCGGTCTGCTCCAGCAACTTGGCATCACCCATTCCGGTGGGCTGCCTGATGCAAGCTGGTCAGCTCAGCGGGTACGCACCTGGTTGCTGGATGTGAGCATGCCACAGATGGAATACCGCTGGCAACCGCAGCAGTAATGCACTGTGATGTTTACGTAGCACCGCCAACCTTGGCGGTGTTTTTATTGCCAGATTATGCACCCAGCTCTGGGCGGCTGGGCTGCGACACAAATTATTCTCAAGCGAGGGCCTGATCCTGCTGCTCGATGGTCACGGGGTCTTTGCCTTGCTCGATGGCGGTGATTTTTGCAGTCGCCGGGCGTGTCGGCCACCTTCGAATTCGGTGCGTAACCAGGTCTGCACGATGCGATCCATGACCCGCAAGCCCAACATGTCACCAGAGAGGCAGAGCACATTGGCATCGTTGTGTCGGCGCGATACCTCGGCTGCGATTTCATCATGACACAAGGCAGCCCTTACACCATCGATCTTGTTGGCAGCGATACTCATGCCGATCCCGGTCCCGCAGATGAGTATCCCCCGATGGCTGCGACCCTCTACCACCGCAAGGGCCACCGGGTAAGCCACATCCGGGTAATCGCAACTGCGATTGTTATTACACTCGGTACACACCGTAACCTCGTGCCCCAGACGCACGAGCAATTCGGCCAGATGGATCCGAGCCTCTATTCCGCGATGATCGGCTCCCAGGGCGATCTTCATGGGAAAAACTCCTTGAACCGGGCGGTAATCGCTGCTTGAATATTCGCTGCACAGCGCTGGTACTGAGCCAGCGATGAGCCTATGGGATCCATGATATCACCCCGCTGATCCAGACACATCATCCGATCAGCCCCTTCGGGAAACATAGCTTTCACAGCCTGCAAATGATTCTCCGTCATGCAAAACACCCGGTCGGCATCCCGCAGCATGTCGGTTGTCAGCATTCGGCTGCGATGACGATTTAAATCCAATCCTTCGTCTGCCAGTGCCTCGACCGCCTGCTCACTGGCCGGTGCCCCATCAGCCCCGAACACCCCTGCGGAAACAATCCTTATCCCTGCGGTTTCCAGTTCATCCTGAGCCAGTCCACGTTGCTGGGCGAGCATGGCACGGGCGATGGCTTCGGCCATGGGTGAACGGCAGGTATTCCCGGTGCAGACAAAAAGGATGGTAATGCGGGTCATACGACGGATTGTACGCTCATCGTAGACACCTTCCTGTTCCATCACGACCACCGGCCAGCCTTCTCGTTCACGAAGTCGGATAACAGTCGAAGGTTTGGCGTAGCGACAGGGGCCGCCATCGATCACCAGACCGGCTGAATGATCGTACAGGGCATGGGCTGATGTTGCATCGGTCACGGGCTGGTGATCTGTTCCTATGACCGGCACAGCCACCACGGGGCCGGGGGCATCGGCAAGTATCCGTCTGATGGGCAGATGATCCGGGCAACGCAGACTAACCGCACCCTGGGAATAAATGCGTGCTTGCTGGTGCGGTGCCAAACCAAGTTTTGCGGCTCTTACCGCTTGCTGTGACTCCGACACTTCCACCCTGATTGTCACCGGGCCGGGCCAGAGTTTTTCCAGCATGCGTTGCCAAAGGGGATGGCTGAAATCGGCGAAATCTTGCGCAGCCGAGGCTTGGGCCAGATGGACAGTTAAACCTTCCAACACAGATTCAGGGCGTTTGGCGGAAAGGGCTGTACATGCCTTGTCATGGGTCACCAGTACGCTCAGGCCATACACCGTTTCCGTGGGGATCACCACCAGCTGTCCATCATTCCAAAGCTGCCAGGCCTGTCGTGATATTTCACTCAGGCGTTGCTGTTCTTCCGGGGTGACGGCGACAATGGGCATGGCTTGCTGAACAGATCCTGTTTTTCGTGATTTTTAACAGAACAGTGGGTATGGGTTGGGTTATTGACCAGGGTTGGTCGTCGGTTTACCCGTGCACACCCTAATCAATCGACACGGGGTTCAACCTGCGTGGCCACCGCCCGCAGGTAGCCATCGAGGTATTGCTGGACAAAGTGATCCATGGCCGCCACGGTGAGCTGGTGATTCATGCCCCAAACGCATACACGCAGATCGACATATTCCGGGTCCAACTGAATGATCATCTGATTGTCACTGACCACGGCCGGGCTGAGCTTCTGGGCATAATAAGCCGAGAGGGCCGTTGACCCCGGGCCGCCGACGCTGATGGTCGGACGCCGCTGCAGTTGCGCCTGGTTCATGTACCAGATATCACTGCAAACCACCGGGGCAAAACGTACATTGAGCTTGGGGCTGCGCCGCCCCAGCCAGTTGGCAATGGTGTCCGACAGACGATACGCAAGGGGTCGATCCGCAATCTCCGCACGCAGATGCGCCCCCACCACGATCAGCAGAAGGTTGCTGAGCTCCACGCCTGCAGTTGAGGGTTGAGGTTTTTCCGCTGCCATATACCCAATGATATGCGATGCCCGCTCCCTCCGCCCAACCCTTGCTATCATTTGCCACTTGCTCGAGATCAGGCTTAACAGTTCTTTGTGGATGGTGGAGTGCTTATGTTCACAGTCAGATGGTTGTGTTTGTGCTTATCCGTCGGTGTCACTTCGCTGCTGTCGGGTTGTGCCCGTGTCTGGCTGGAGGATCCGGGGAACTTGCTGGGGCAGGCCGAGTTGGTAAATCCCATTCCCACACAAATCAGCACAACCGACCTGTTCCCCCTGCTGGATGCCAAGGGCCGTTTTCTGGTGATCGAGGGTGATAATGATGGTTTGAAGTTTCCCTGGACCTTGAAATCAAGCAACGATGGCTGGGTTTACAGTTATCAAGGTCTGCAGAAAGTTTGGTTTATACAGGACGAAAATGGCGCTCTGTACATCACCCGTGAGGATGATTTTGAGGAAGAAGTGCGGGTGGTATATGAACCGGCGATCCTGGCGCTACCTGCCATGTTGAATTCGCAAACAGCACATGAACAGAAAGTGGAAATGACAGTGACATCCCTGAATGGCAAGGAGGTGCGTTCGCGAGGGCCTTGTTACAACAGCATTACCTTGTTGGGGCGGCAAACCATCAGCACCCGGCCGGTGAGTTTGAAGCGGTGGTGGTCCGCAGTAAACGCCGGGTTCAATTACCCATCGCCAAGGTGGAGATCGATATTCTCAGTGCTTATGTTCCGGGACGTGGTCAGGTGGCCGAACGCATCAGTCAGCAGATCAAGGCCCTGAACTTCTTTGATATGGAGGAAGTACGGGAAATTCGGTTGGCAAAATAACACCATTTGGGGCGGTCATGAATTAAGTCCATGGGGTATCGTGCCGATTTAAGCAAAGGTTTGAAGATTTCGGTTTGGAATCCCCAAGGAGGGTTGCCCGTGGCTTCTGACGTTGTACGAGTCATCTGCCCGAATCTCAAGTGCAAGGCCATTCTTTCCGTGCCAGGCACTGCCCGTGGTAAAACCGTCCGTTGCCGGCAATGCGGCACCCGCGTGGGCATTCCTGAAATTCTTGAAAAGCCTGTCGCTGTACCCGTGGGACCCGATGCCCAGTCTGCACAAGGTGGCGCACCTTCGACACCCACCGCTCAGTAATTCTGAAAACTTCGCCAGGCAGCTTAATCACAATCATGCCCTGCGCTGTCAGGGTTGGTGATTATTGATATTGATTGATCTGTTATCCCCGGCTTAACCTCACGCACGAGGCTGCGGTCGAGGATGGCGTGACACTTTGGGATTCAAATCCTTGGTGGAAATGGTATCCGGCATCATCTTGGCATCCGACTCCCCTTCGACTTCCTCGATGCCGGAGGTCGCATGGCTCGAGCGCTGCGAT
>JAAUTM010000175.1 GCA_012031455.1 Phycisphaerales bacterium | reverse complement strand
GTTTCATCATCGAGCGTGGTCTTCACGCCGGTGGGCAGTTTCAGATCGCGTACCAGCAGTGTGTCGCCTACGCCAAGGGCGCTCACATCAACCTTGATGTCTTCAGGAATCTGTGTCACCAGACACTGAATTTCAATCGTGGACAGAGGATGTTCGAGAATGGTGCCAGCTTCCTTGAGGCCCACTGCTTCGCCCACGAATTTGATGTCAATATCCAGCGTGACGGTTTCGTTGAGGTCCACCCGTTCAAGGTCAACATGAATCACGGTAGTACCAAGGTGATCCCACTGCACATCCTTGACAAGGCAGGGTTCAATCTTGTCATCGACTTTCACTTCGATCACGTGGGCATGGCTATGCAGTACGCTGAGCATCTGCTTGGCATCGGCGGAGACATGCAAAGGGTCCTGATGGTGGCCGTAAACCACGGCGGGGAGCCTGCCTGTGTTGCGCAAACGAGTGGCATAACGGCTGCCAAGTTTATCGCGGAGGGCGACGGCGACTTGCGGAATCTGTTGCGTACTCATGTTCATCTCCAATTTGAAAAAGTGTGCTCAGGGTGTTGTGAAATCGAATCAACAAGGCCAACGGTCACTTGCCGTTGCGCCGGAACAAGCTGGATACGGACTGGTTGTGGTGAATGCGGTGAATGGCTTCGCCCAAAAGCTCAGCCACGGATAGTTCAATGAGTTTATTTTCGATAGGCCTGCAGCGCGGGCCAGCGGGGATGGTGTCAGTGATGATCACCTTGCTGATGGGTGCCTCAGCGAGCCGTTCCATGGCCAAACCGACAAGCACAGGGTGTGAGCAGGCGGCGATGACATCGCGAGCGCCGTGGGCAATGACCATTTTGGCGGCTTCGCAGATGGTTCCGCCGGTACTGATCATGTCGTCGATCATGAGCACAGTTTTGTCGCGTACATCGCCGATGATGTTGGCGCTGACGACTTCAGTGCCTGATTTACGGCGTTTGTCGATGATGGCCATTTCCGCATCGAGCCAATTGGCGTAACGGTTGGCACGTTTGACGTTGCCTACATCCGGGCTGACCAGCACCAGAGGACCGAGTTGCTTGCGGATGCTTTCAATGTATTTGACGATGACCGGGGCAGCGTGCAGATGATCCAACGGTATATCAAAAAAGCCCTGAATCTGTTCGGCATGAAGATCAGAGCCATGACACGATCGGCCCCGGCCGTGGTGATGAGATTGGCGACCAGCTTGGCGGTGATGGGGGTTCGGCCTTCGTCCTTGCGATCCTGCCGGGCGTAGCCGTAGTAGGGAAGCACCACGGTGACACGGCGAGCGCTGGCACGCTTGAGGCAGTCGATCCAGATGAGCAGTTCCATCAGGTGGGCGTTGACAGGGTGATAGGTGGATTGCACCACGTAGCAATCGCGCCCACGCACATCTTCATCCACCTTCACCAGCAGTTCACCATCGGGGAACATGTCGGTGTGGCCCTGCCCCTGAGGGATGTCCAGGTAACGACACAATCGCTCGGTCAGTTCTTTACTGGCCCGGCCACAGAAGATTTTCAAATCATCTCGATCTTCACGGCTCATAGTGGAACCTCATGCGGTGGATCAGTTACTTGGTTAGGGTATTCAGGTTAATTCGTTAATCGGTTGATCAGTTGGTCGGTGACTCGGTTCATGGACCAGCCTACCTCGTGGGTTTTTAAGCAATCATGTTTCTTTCCGATTAACCGACTCACACGTACCTCAATGAACCGATTTACCAGCTTTAAGTCTTTTACGCAGTATCTCATCCACCACAGCAAGGTCTGCGGGGGTGTTGATGCCCAGCACATCCTCGGGGGGTACGGCTTCGACGACGGTGACACGATCACCAGCCGCCTGCAATAGTCCGGGCACATCGGTCAGGTAATATTCGCCCTGCCGATTGCTGTTTTTCACCTGCCCCAAAGTTGCAAACAAGCGGTCGCTGCGGAAGCAGTAATAGCTGGGGTTCACCTCGCGAATTTGGACCTGTGCAGGGTTGCAGTCTTTTTGTTCGACGATTTCACGAAAACCCCCTGTCGGGTCACGCACGATACGGCCATAGCCGGTGGGGTCATCGAGCACAGCAGTGGCGAGGGTGGCACTGCTTTGGGTGGTGCGGTGAACTTCCAGCAGCTTGCGCAAGGTGTCGGCTCGGATAAGCGGACCATCGCCAGCCAGTACGAAGGTGTCACAGGGTGGCTGATGATCGAATACCGGTTGAGCCATGCGAGCGGCATGACCGGTGCCAAGTTGCTCGGCCTGCTCAACGAAGGTGATCGATCCTTGCGGAAAATCGGTGAGTGTGGCTTTCACCAGTTCAGCCTTAAACCCACCACGATGATGCACTGACTGGCACCTGCTGCAAGACAAGTCCTCACCACCCAGCGAACCATCGGTTCTCCGGCCACGGGATACACCACTTTGGGCTTGGTTTGTGCAGGGTCAGCGTTGGGGCCAGCCATGCGCGTGCCTTTCCCAGCCGCGAGAATTATGGCACGAGGCTTTTCGGCATTCGAATTTTGGATTTCGGATTTTTGCATGACGGTGATAACAATTATTGGTCAATCGTTCGGGGGCTCAATGCTCGTCACCTTGTTGTTGCTGATGAAAAGCCTTGTAATTCGAAATTCTAAATCCGACATTCGAAATTCAAAAAGCTGGCCCATCTGGATTTGAACCAGAAATACCAGGACCAAAACCTGGGGTGTTACCGTTACACTATGGGCCAATTTTTAAGGGGAACAAGCGCGACGGGGCGCTCGGCACCTCCGGGAGGCTCGAACCTTGCATCGCCGGCTGTGATGCATAAGTCCCTGTCCGCGCCGGGTTTTGTGCAAACGCTTGTGAACATCACAAACGATTTGCAGCCCAATCCGTCACGGTCGGCCTCAATTCAGAGTTACGTAGTTTAACGACGAAGCTGATTCATGGCAACATCGAATCGCGAATGATGCGGATCTGCTCCACCGGGTAGAGCTTGCCGGTGCCAACCATGCCTGCCTTCATGCCCGGGCAGCGAACCGAAGCCTGTCGCCAGGTTGTTTTGTTACGCAGGTTGTCAGGCCAGAATGGCCAGGTTCGACATTGCAGCGGGCGCACTTCGTAAATCGAACATCGTCCCTGCCCATTTTCATCACGCACCAGAAATGTGCAGTCGTAACCGTGCTCGGTCAGGTGATCTTTGAGCGACCAGGCCTGTCCCAGAACATGGGCATGTTGGTCTAGAAATTGTTCGTATGTCAGACCCACATGCTCGGCCATGGCCTGGCCTTCCTGCATCGTGAACCACACATACCCCGGCGGACCGGAACAGCAGTTTCCGCATTGGGTGCAGGTAAATCGCAAACCTTCGTCATACCAATCTTGCTGGCTCATGACCGCATTGTACGTAGCTCACGTTATTGCGTCGCTGATGACGGATACACAAAGTGCTTTCAGCGCAGCACGCGGAGACTCGTGTGCTTGTGCAAATCTTCCACAGGTTGGGCGATCAGGTCATAGCCATCCCAATCGGTGACCCGGCAACGCACCAGTTCTCCCGGTGCCAGTTTCTGTTTCGTGACGACATACGTCACGCCATCAATCTGCGGTGCCTGCTGGTAGGTGCGTCCGGTGTACAATCGCCCTGCGTCGGCACGCGCTTTTCTCCTGCACCACTTTTCCCGGTTGTTTTTGATTTCGACTCGCCTTGTGTGACTGAATCCACCAGTACATCAAACTCAGGCTGAGCCTTGGCCATCGCTTCATGCCGGGCAAACACAACCTGTTGCTGGGTTTCATACAACTCCGCCAGACGATCCTGTACTACAGCATCGGGAATGGCTGCACCCCTGGCGTGAGCGGTACCTGCGGGAGTGCCCGGTTCAGGGGAATATGGAAAGACCCCAGCGGCAGCAAATCCGCTTCCGGGGGCGTGCCTGATGAAGTCCACCAGCTCACGGTGCTGGGCATCGGTTTCACCGGGATACCCAGCGATGAAGGTGGTTCGAATTGCGATGCCCGGTATCCGCCGATGCAGTTTTTCCAGCAAGGTTTCGATGAGCTTACGGCTGGTATGCCGGCGCATCTTAGAAAGCACCGGGTCACTGATGTGCTGGAGTGGCATATCCAGATATTTGACCACCGTGGGTAATTGCGCGATTGCATCAATCATTTCATCCGTGAAGCAGGAGGGATATGCGTACATCAGGCGGAGCCAACCGGTTGCATCACCCCCCTGCTTACGTAGCAGCGCATCAAGCCCACGCAACATGCCCGCCAGACCCTCACCCGGGCCGTGGTAACCGATGTCATGCCCGTAGCTGGTGGTGTCCTGCCCGATGAGGTTGAACTCAAATACTCCATCGGCAAGCAATTCCTGCATCTCGGCATGCAAGGCTTCGGGGGGTTTGGATCGCATCTTCCCACGGATGGAGGGAATGGTGCAGAAGGCACAATTCTGGTTACAGCCTTCGCTGATGCGCAGGTAGGTGTAATGGCGTGGGGTCAATCGCAACCGAGCCGCATCGCTTTCAAAGTATCCGGGGGCCTGCTGAATCGTTAATTCACGTTCACGGCGGGCAATCACCGCATTGCCTGCAATCGATGAGTACACCGGTAAAGGCAATACCTCATTGCTGGATGGGGCACTTGATGTGACATTTGAAGATAATTGTTGCAAGCTCCGCCCAGTCCGGGGGGGAGTCCGGGAGAGGGAATTAGTCCGGGGGCGGTGGCGGGGGCGAACGGCTTCCACGATGCGGTCACGGTCGAACACCCCGATGAGGGCATCGATATCCGGACACCACTCAAGCATTTTGGCGCGATGACGTTGCACCAGGCAACCGGCCACGACAATGCGTTTGC
>JAAUTM010000174.1 GCA_012031455.1 Phycisphaerales bacterium | reverse complement strand
CGACCGTCTGCGACGCCGGACGTCCTGGGCGACCTCGCTGGAGGTGCCGACCCTGCACCGTGTCATCGACGCCGCGGGAAAAAAGCGGCTCATCATGTTTTCCGGCCTCTATCCGATCCGCATGGCGGTTTCCGAGTATGACGGAGCGAACTGGAGCGAGTTGGAACCGATCGGGGATTTCGGTGGTGTCGTGACGATGGCGTCGGTGCTGCCGCTGGAGGAGCCGGGGTCCTACCTGGCCTTTTTCCACGACGACGGGCGCTTCATCCGGGGCGGCGATGTGGAGACCGACCTCGACGGCTACACCCAGAAGTGCGAGTTCGACGCTGGCCAATACGCCAACCTCGGGCCGATGCGCATCCCGCAGTGGCACGTCTTCCTCGACTACTGCAAGCAGTACAAGGTGCCGGTGAAATACGTTTACACCCATCAGGAACTCAATAAAACCGAGTGCCCGGGCAGTGTGCTTCAAACCCACATGCGCGGCTTGCGCAAGGGCGGCATCGTGTGACGTTGAATTGCGTGGTTGGTAATTCGTGTAGCCGACCCTGCGGTGCGACGCTAAACAAAGAAGTGATTGGTCATCATCACACTTTGTGCGACGCGAAATAAAACAGCGGAGTCGTCACCGATACACGGGCCCACCGACTGACCCTGAAGGTTTGGGTTATGATGTCCAGCTTCGATGTTCATCCTCAAAGCCACCAATCTTGTGAAACGTTACAGCGGACGCACCGTCGTCGATCATGTGTCGGTGGATGTGAGCGAAGGTGAAATCGTCGGGCTGCTGGGGCGCAATGGTGCTGGCAAAACCACCACTTTTCGCATGGTCATGGGGATGATCACCCCGGAAGAGGGCCAGGTCATTTTCAACGGCCAGGATGTCACCCATCTGCCGCTCTACCAGCGTGCCCAGCGGGGTCTGGGTTACCTGGCGCAGGAACCGAGCATCTTCCAACGCCTGACGGTGGAGCAGAATCTCCATGCGATTCTGGAAACCCGGCCACTTTCCAAAACCCAGCGTCAGCAACGCGCTGAGGAATTACTCGAGCAATTCGGTCTGCTGAAGATTCGTCGTCAACATGCCAGGCTTTGCTCCGGCGGTGAAAAGCGGAAGCTGGAAATCGCTCGCGCACTGGTCACCGACCCTGCCCTGATTCTGCTGGATGAACCCTTCTCCGGCGTGGACCCGGTGGCGGTGGAAGACCTGCAGTCCGAAGTAAGGCGGTTGCGCAAGGACAACCACATCGCCATGCTCATCAACCGATCACAACGTGCAACGCACCCTGAAATCGTGGACCGAGCTTACGTGATCTTTGAAGGCAAGGTCTTCGCCCATGGCACCCCACGCGAAATCATCAACAACGATCAGGTCCGCAAACTCTACCTTGGCTCCACCTTCAAAGGCGATGAGTTCGATTGAATCACCACCCTCGATTTCACAAAGCCCGGCTTGGCGACGCCCGGGTAACACAAAAAAATGACCTTTTCCAAAAAAAAATCCAATCGTTTAATTCCTGCTGAGTTCCGCGATGCGGAGCGTGGTATTCGTTTGCAGAAAGCCATGGCCGAGGCGGGCACAGCCTCCCGACGTGATTGTGAAAAGATGATCGAGCAAGGCCGGGTCACCGTCAATGGCCAACCGGTGGCCGGACTCCCTGCCTGGGTGGACCCCTTCCACGACCGCATCGAACTCGATGGCAAAGCCTTGCGCAAACCCAAAGCACTACCCAGTGCACACCCTTCGCGAGTCATCTCCTCCCATTCCAAAAATAATCCTGCGCATTCCCTCAACACACTGCCCGGTGACAAGGTTTATGTGATGTTGCACAAGCCCCGGCAAACCATCACCACCACCGATGACCCCGACAAACGCCGCAACGTGATGGACCTGGTACCCGTCCATGAATTGCCCGGTTCGCCCCGCCTGTTCCCCGTGGGCAGGCTCGATGCCGACTCCACCGGCCTGCTTTTATTAACCAACGATGGTGAACTGGCCAACCGTCTGACTCACCCGCGTTATGGCATCCGTAAAACCTATTTGGTCTCTATCAAGGGCCGAATTGAACATGAACATATTGAGCAGCTCAAACGGGGGCTGTTCCTGGCGCAGCGCAGTGATGAAGGGCGAATGACGACCGACCCGGTCGGCCACCGCGATTGACCCGTCCACGACGGATTGAGCCGGTAAAAGCCACCGAAGGCAAACCCACACCGATCAAAAAAGTGCAGGTCGATCAGGTAAAATCGTGCATCGCCAGCAGGATCGCAGCACGGGGGATCGCACCCTTCTGGAAGTGACCTTGCACGAGGGCCACAACCGTATCATCCGCCGAGTGCTGGCTCGCCTGGGGCTGAAGGTGCGCCGATTACAGCGCATCGCAATCGGTCCGCTCAAGCTTGAAAAACTGCCCATCGGCCACGCCCGCCTGCTCACCCCCCTCGAGGTGAAATCCCTCTACCGTGCCTCCGGGATGCTCGGTTCCGCCCCTGCCGCAAAACCCTGATATTACCCGTATGGATCGCTGGCAGTCCTCCGCATTTGATTCTCCTTTACGAGGAAAGAACCCGTCGCTGTACAGGTTTTGGCTGTAAACAGACCCAACTTCCGTAAAATATTACTGATTCGTGCATTTATCCTTGATGTTGCCGGGGTTACGGGTTACTCTGTAGTAGTCATCTGTTTAGAACTTGGGCGAGTCTTGAGGTCCTTTCTTTTGTGCAAGGGGCGTTGTCATGACGATGCTCATTCATTGTCCGAACTGCCAAACCGCACTCAATGTTCCTCAGGGGGCATCCGGCCGCCCTGCACGTTGTCCTAGTTGTAAAAACAAGTTCGCTATTCCCAAGCCTAAAGACATCATGGAGGAAACCATCGCCGCCTGGCTGGTTTCCGATTTCATGGGCAAGAATGAACAGGAAGATCGCGAAGACGATGATGAGTTGCTCAAGGAATTGGCTGATCTGGAAGACATGAATGAGGATCCACAGTCGCCAGCAACCGATGACATCAGCAACCAGTCTTCAGCAGCCGGACGATCGTCCCTCGATGATGATGAACCCGCCAAATCATCCAACACCGCCTTGAACACCGCCGCCCCACCAAAGGTTGCCCGGGCATCAAGCCCCGTCTCCGATGCCCCTGCCTCCACACCGTCGCGAGCCAGTTCACCGATTGCTCCATCCATTTCGTCAGCCACTCATCAAGTCGCTGCGGGCACCTTGCCAGATATCGCTCCTGCAACCGCCTCCGCAGCCACGCCAGCACCGCATACCACCGCACCACTGCCGTCCTTTTACTCAACGCAGCCGAAAGTTCCAGGCAATCAAGCCAATGCTCTCACACCCTCTACCGAACCCGTGAACAAGCCTCTTGAAACCTTGTCCGCTGCGTCCACGACCGCCATGCCAACGGTCCCGGATTCTCCCGCAGTTGGAGACGCATCAGGCCTGACCATCCCGGCCCCGGAGGTCGCCCAGTCCGCCTCTGCTGAATCAACCACCCCTGCGGTACCCATTCCCACGGTGGTGATCACCATGCCCCCTGATCCGCGCAAAAGCTGCCCGCCCGGTTGAAGCCAGCACTTCCATTTTCCCCACCGAACTCACCATCACCGGGCCCCGCCCGCATCTGGCGGTACTGGAAATCAATCAATCTGGTGTCCGCTTCGCCTTCGATTCCATCTGGCTGGAACAACACGCCTTTCGTTCCTCCATGCCCATCCGCGGAGCCTTTGGCGGAAACAACAATCGTGCTGATCTGCGCGCTCGTCCCATGGTCTGGGCCGACCGTTCCGGGGCCGTCATCCGTTCCGTTGCGGATGTCGAAACGCGATATGAACAACCCCTTCTGCCTGACTGGATCCACCGCGACATCATCAACGCCATGGGTATCATCGAAGGTCTGCCCCGTCCCTTCTGCAACCCCATGCCTTACTTCGTGGACAAATCCCACCTGAACCTCTCGCTCTCCTGCTGCACCTTCAAACGGCCAGATGGCGGACTCACCTGCGAAGTACTGATCGCCAGCGGTGATGTCGCTCTCGAATGGTTGCGAAATGTCAACGGGACCTGCGGCCCGGAATACGAAGCCCTCGAACGGGAATTGCAGATCATTCATTCCGACCGCTGGGCCTTGCTGCCTGAACAGGTGCGCCAGCGCGTGGCCGTGTGGTGCCGGTTCCAAACCCGTGAACGCTTCATGCTCTATCTCAACGATGCAGAGATGGCATCCCGCGACGCCGGCCTTGCGGGTCTGGTCATCACCGATCGGCGCATGGTCTATCACAAGTTCCATCACAACGGGCAGGTCGATCTGTCCAGCCCCGGCACGCTGCTCCTGAAAAAAATGGACGATTTTATTCAGCTCTATTACGAAGGTTGGAACATGCCCGGCCACCGTGTGAAACTGGTCAAACTTAAACCCGAGGATGCCAACAACCTCGCCGCCAACCTCACTGAGTACCCGACCTTGCAGATTCAGCAATCAGGGGCATAAGCAGGTTCTCATGACGGCCCCCGCCCACCCGGAGCTGGCAAACAATCCGGCCAATATCCTTGCATGAACCTCAGGGTTTACTGATCAACCTCCGGTTTGCCGATGATTGGTTGCATCAGGGTACATTCCCTGTGAGGTGTACCATGCCATCCAACCCCGGCAGCTATCAACTGATCCCCACCACCGGC
Organism: Phycisphaerales bacterium; assembly: GCA_012031455.1. The sequence goes on along the minus strand of JAAUTM010000174.1, from coordinate 176 downwards.
GGGCTTGTCATCGAACTACCCGCAAGGCAACTGGGCAAGCTGCGCTTTGTGGCGATTTTTCCCCTGATCTTTGGCCTTTTTTTTCAGCGGTTTTTGCCATCTTCTGGATGCTCGGAGCCGGTGGTTTTTCTTCAGGGTAAAGGACCCAATGGCTGGTTCCAATGGTTGTTTATGCT
>JAAUTM010000173.1 GCA_012031455.1 Phycisphaerales bacterium | reverse complement strand
CATGGCCTGGCATGCGCAGCATATCGTTGTAGTGTCGATCAGCGTCGGGGATTACCCGCCCACATGATGGCATGGAACGATTTGGTCGCCGAATCAAACGAGCTTGATCTGATCACCGCCGATCGCGCTGCCCGTCACTTCCTGCCCGGTCTCGGTGACCCCGCCCCTGACTTCCCAAGGGTTGTTATCCGCTTTCTCCAGAGCCTGCAGAACCGTCTGATCCTTGGCCAATTCGGGAACCAGACCCAGCGTCCAATAGTCTCCCGCCCCAGCCACCTCGTTAGTGAAGCCCCATGACACTTCGTCATAGCGCGATGCGGATCCTCCAACCCATTTGACCTTGTCACCCAGAGCCACATTCAAGTCATCCAACATGCCTCCGCCAAAACAGGTTTGAAAGAAAAACTTGGCATCCTTGACGGTGCTGTTGCCGTTGCTGTCAATCAGCAGGTCTTTCATGATGGCTGCAAAGTCGGAGTCCGTCACATCCCCTCCAGAATTGGCGACAATGGTGGAATGCTTGTTGGCGGGTTGGATGGCCAGTACCGCCCAAGTCGGGCTACGGCCATGAAGGAAAGCCCCAAAGCCCCGAAACCAACCCACCCCACCACGTAACTTGATCTCTGCATGGCCCTTCCCTCCTGAAACATCTGATTTAAAATGGTTCAAAGGCTACTGGAAATACCTTACCCTCAAACTGCAAAAAGGCAACTATTTGGATCATTTCTAACAATAATGCCGACGACGATTACCAGCAGATACGCAATCCAGTGCCTATCCATATTCTTGTTCTTGGCAGATAGAAAACCGTAAGCGATGTCGACATATATGGGGATTTCAACGTTTGGGTTCAGGTTTGCGTTACAATTTCCATCCATGGGCATAATCCCAACTAAAAACAACAAGCCTGTGATCGGCCTGCTGGGGGGCATCGGTGCTGGGAAAAGCACGGTGGCCCAATGTTTTGCGCAGTTGGGTTGTGCAGTGATCGATGCCGATGCCCTGGCCAAATCCATGTTGCATGAACCTGCCATCAAGGAGCAACTGGTCGCCCGTTGGGGGCCTATTATTTTGGACGCACAAGGCCAGGTAGATCGGGCAGCGGTGGGGAAAATTGTTTTTGCTTCCACCCTGGAAAGAGTTTTCCTTGAAGGTTTGATTCATCCCCCGGTACTGGCCGAGCGTGCCCGATTGAAGCAGGTTTATCAAGGTAATCCGCAGGTTGTAGCCATTGTGGACGACACGCCATTGCTCCTGGAAAAGGAACTGCATCGGGATTGCAACGTACTAATCTTTGTAGATGCCCCGCTGGTAACACGACAGCAAAGGGTGATGAATAAGCGTGGTTGGAGCGTCGATGAACTGAATAAAAGGCAATCAGCTCAGATCGCACTTGACAAGAAGGCACAATTGGCCGATTATTGTGTGGACAACAGTGCCGATCAGGCACACTGCCTTGAGCAAGTCCGTCGGGTTTTGTCCCAGATTCTCACCACCAACCGGCTACCCAAGTCGTGTTAGTTCCCTGGGTCAACCCAGTTCCCGCTTAACCGGTACATCCGGATACGGCTGGTACTTTCCTTATGCCTCCAAGGCAAGGTCTGATGGACGGCTTTTACCCCCGCAACCATGTAGTGGTCGATGGTTGAGCAGACCCTGTGATGGGCTTTGCTCGATTTCATGAATGTTCCCCCGCCCGATAGCTTCCCCCAACCCGGCTAAGCCGGCATTTAACGCATACGGAGATGTTCCATGGCCAAGTCTGATGCACCTAAAACTCGTCGCAAACCAACTAAATCCAGCAGCGATGAGCAAACAATCCTCACCCCCGAAAACACCGAACCCACGATGGATAAAGCAGATAGCGCAGCGGGTGAGGAACCGGTAGCCACGCCTGCTGCTGTCGCCCCACAGGTCGATGCCCCCAAAGCACCGGCTGTTAAGCCTTCGGCAGCAGCGGTGAAAGTTCATACTGATGAACAGCTCGAAGCTGAAACTCAGGAACGCTATGAACAAGCCAAACGGGCTGACCTGACCATCCGCGATCTGGAAAAGCTTGATAATGATGCGCTTTTCAAGATGGCAGAGGACGAAGGCCTCAAGGATTACCAGACCCTCAAGCGTAAGGACCTGCTTTTCAAAATCCTGCAGAAGCACATCGCCAAGCAAGGCCTGATGTATGGCGACGGGGTGCTGGAAATACTGCCCGATGGGTTCGGGTTCCTGCGTAGTCCGGATAATTCTTATCTGGCTGGCCCGGACGATATTTATGTCAGCCCTTCACAGATCCGCCGATTTGGTCTAAAGCCCGGCCACATTGTGCAGGGCACCATTCGCCCGCCCAAGGAAAGCGAACGTTATTTCGCCCTGTTACGGGTCGATGCGGTCAACGGCAAGACCCCCGATGCCCTCAACGATAGCAAACCCTTTGAAGACCTCACCCCCCTGCATCCGTACCAGCGTTTCGTGTTGGAAACCTCTGGCGAAGCTGGCAACACCGAAATGCGCATCATGGATTTGGTCACGCCCATCGGTCGTGGGCAGCGTGGCCTGATCGTCGCTCCGCCGCGCACAGGCAAAACCATATTGATGCAGAAGATCGCCAAAGCCATCATCACCAATTACCCCGAATGCCGGGTGATTGTGCTGCTGATCGCCGAGCGTCCTGAGGAAATGACCGACTTCCGCCGAAACACTCCCAGCGATGTCGAAGTGGTCGGTTCCACTTTCGATGAAGGTACTTCCAGGCACGTGCAGGTGTGTGACATCGTGATGGAAAAGGCCCGGCGTATGGTGGAGTTCGGCGACCATGTGGTGGTGTTGATGGACTCGATCACCCGCATGGCTCGTGCCTACAACGCCGAAATGCCACACTCTGGAAAGATTCTTTCTGGCGGGTTGGACTCCAACGCCATGGAACGCCCGCGCCGGTTCTTTGGCTCAGCCCGCGCCATCGACAAGGGTGGTTCACTCACCATCCTCGCCACAGCCCTGGTCGACACTGGCTCGAAGATGGACGACATCATTTTCGAAGAATTCAAGGGCACGGGTAACAGCGAACTTCACCTGGATCGTCGTCTGGTTGAAAAACGCGTATGGCCGGCCATCGATATCGCCGCCAGCGGCACCCGTCGTGAAGAACTGCTGATGGACCCCAAGGAAATGCAGCTGGTCTATCGGCTTCGCAAGGTGCTGGCTGACATGAACCCGGTGGAGGCCATGGAAGTGCTGAAAAACCGATTGACCAAGACCAAGACCAATGCGGAATTTCTGCTGACGATGAACTTGGATTAAGATTTACATGGCATTACTGGATTTACACAACCCACACTTAACGGTGTGGGTTTTTTATTTGAGCTATCATGATTCAACATGACCAGTGGGAAAACAACTACCCCAAAAGTCTCACCCATGCGACAATCGCTGTCGATGGCGATAATGAAGCGATTACCGCATGAACAGCAACTGGCGATCGCACGGGAGCATATCGCAAAGTTGCCGAATTATGCGCTCGCAAAGCAGATTGATCGTGATGCGGCGCGGAAGGAAAAGGTTTCCTATCAGCGTAACCTTGTGATTTATGAAGCTATGTATGAATATGCCCAAACCATGGGGGCACTGAATCGGGGTGATCCGCATCGGTTGCGGGACCACATGAAACTGCGGAGGGTTTTTCATGCCGTTGTTCAACCAATTGCAGGCCAAGATCGCCAGTGTGTTGGATGAGTTGCAAGTGCCGTACATGATGATCGGCGGTGTGGCAACGATTGCGTACACCAAGCCGAGGTTCACCGAAGATGTGGATTTGACGATCGGAGTATCGATGTTTGATGCTAATCCGGTGATTGCCGCACTGGCCAAAGCGGGAATCAAAGCACGTACCGGACATTCCTCGGAGATGATGCGGGATTCGTCTTTGTTGCTGGCAGTGGACAGAGCTTCGGGGGTTACCATTGACATTTCATTTTCTGATTCACCGTATGAGAAAGAGGCGATGAGTCGCGCTAAAAAGGTGCGTCGCGCGGGGAAAGACGGTGCGAATCGCCACAGCAGAGGACCTGATTATTCACAAAATGATTGCAGCCCGACCACGGGATTTGCAGGATATCGAAGGCATTCTTCTACGCCAGCGGAAACTTGATTGGACCTATATGAATCATTGGTTGCGTTTGTTCGGCGAGGTGGTGGATCGACCGCTCACAGATGAATTGGAAAAGATGCGACGGGAGTTGGATGTGTGATCGCTCTGTATGCCTTCCTCGGTTTGTAGCTCAATCCAAGCCCACGCCGTAGCAGTGTGACAAATCATCAATGATGGGACTGTGAGTCATCCAGCCAGTAAAGCAGTGGAACGATGTTGTGGGGACAACTGCATCATGGCCCGGCGAATATCATCGGGGGTCAGTACCGCGGTGGAGTAACCGGCCTCGACCACCGAACGAGGCATGCCATAGACGGCGCAAGTTTCCGCAGTCTGGGTGAGTACCACTCCCCCCGCTTCAATCACCGCTCGTGCCCTTCAGTGCCATCATGACCTATACCTGTCATGACGATCGCCAGCACCTTGGAGCCATACTGTTTCACCAGGGATCGGAACAACTCATCGGCCGAAGGTTTGAAAGTCAGGTATTGCGGCTCCGGGCTGACCTCAATTTCGCAACGATGTTGAGCGAGTGACTTGCTGCGACGAATACGCAGATGCTGCCGACCAAGTCCGACATACACCGTGCCGGGCACCACCGGCAAACCATCCTCGGCATGTAGTGCAGTCAAGGGGCCGTTACGGTCAAGTTGCGCGAGCATAACCGGGGGTGAACTGCGGGGGCAGATGCTGGGCGATGAATATGGGCACCGGCATGTCGGC
>JAAUTM010000172.1 GCA_012031455.1 Phycisphaerales bacterium | reverse complement strand
AAACACTCAACTACACCGTTAAATCGTGGAAACCCCGGCGGACAGATGGATGGGCATGGGCCAGATGTCACCCCCCCGGACCACCTCCCCGAAACCGGAGCCCCGGTCAGCAGGGTCGTTTGGGTGCTCACCCCCAGCGAACAGGCCGGGCCCATGGGTTTTGGCGTATCACCCGGCGAGGAACAGGCAGCCTCGTTCATCAAGGAACGACTGGATAAAAATGAACCGGTGATGGTGATAATCGGTGCCTCCATGAGCCAGCGTTTTGGCCAGGTCAGCCGGTACCGGGGCTCCTCGAACCGTTTGGCATATCGGTGCAGACCGATCAGGTGATCTTCCGTGAATTCACCGGACCTGATGGCCGGGCACGGGCACAGGCCCAGTTCCAACTCAGCGACTGGCCCAGCGAACTGCCCATCACGCAGGCCTTGGCCGGGTTGCAGGGTGTGTTTCTGCAAGTCAGCCCGATTCAGCTCTCTGGCACCGCCACCGCCACCGAACCCGCTGATAAGCCGGTGACGCAAACCTGGCCGCTGGTGGAAATCACCGGGCCTGATATCTGGGCCGACACGCAGTTCGATCGCTTCCCCGACATTCAGCGTGACCCGGCCAAAGCCGCCGACCGCTACATCGTTGGCGTGGCTGCACAGAAACAGTCGCAGCGATTGGCCGTGTTCTCCGACCCTGCATGGGCCACCGATTCCATCATCGACTATGGCCCCTTGGGGCCGGGTACCGCCAGCCTCACCCGTGCCCTGTTCCCCGCCAATGCCGAGCTTTTCGTCAACACCGTGCAATGGCTGGCCGGTATGGAAAACCTCATTGCAGCCGGAGCTCGCACGCAGGATATCCGCCGCATCATGCCCCTGACATCAGGCCAGCGTATCTTCATCAACTGGGTGCTTCTGGCCGGGTTGCCCGTGCTTGTCATCGTCACCGGTATCGCGGTAGGTCTGGCTCGCCGCAAGGCTTGATAATGATGGTCCATCAAACGTGTTACCACAGAGGTCATCACCGATTCAGCCCTGCACCCGTACCCGTTTAAAATGACATTGATTTTCCCCGATGGAAGTTGAATCATGAATTACAAGACCACACTTTTTCTCGTTGTGATGTTGCTGGCTGTGGGCGGATTTTTTCTGTGGGCAAAACAGAAATCACCTCCCGGAGTTGCAAGCAACTCGCCGACAACAGCCACTCGCACCGAAGGCCAGCCCCTGTGGTCGGCACCGCCTGTTTCGATGGATGATGTGACCCGGCTTGATATCACCACCGCTGACAAGCAATACACCTTCACCAAAGAGGGTGCCAACTGGCATCAGACCAGCCCGGTGGATTATCCGCTCAACAGTTGGTCGGTGCGGGACATGATCGAAGCTGCCCTGAACCTGCGCTATGTCGAAAAGTTCAAACCCGATGGCAAGGACAACCCTGCCCGCAAGGACATCGCTCTGGATCCGCCAGCTGCCAGTATCACCCTCAAACATCAGACCGACCCGGCCAAAACCGTCACCCTGAAACTGGGCCGGTCCACTGTCGGCGGGCGTGGCTACCTGATGATTGAGGGTGATGATGCGGTGTACATCGTCAACAAGCGTGTGCATGAACTGTTGATCAATGCCGACCTGCGTGAGTGGCGCAAGAAAACCCTCAGCCTGCCCGCACTGGCACAGGCTGTTGATCTGCAACTCAAAACACCGCAGGGCACCCTCGAAGTGAACCGGACCGAGGATCAATGGTCGTTCAAGGGGGGACACACAGGCCGAGTTGATGCCGATGCCCTTGCCGGTCTGGTCGGTGCGGTCAATGGCATGTACATCAGCAAGTTCATCAGTGACAACCCCAAGGACCTTTCCGCGATTCGGCCTGCATGATGCGCATTACGAATTGACACTGCATGCCACCCCCACGCCCCCGACCTCTTCCCCAGCCGAGGCTGCCGCCAAGCCTGAAGAGTCGGAGATGAAAGTTCAGCCCGGGGTCAAAACCCGCTACCGCTTCAAGGTTGGCGGGCCGACGGACCTGTCAATGGAAAAGTTTTTCGCCACGCTCGTGCGCGAATCCGATGATGCAGGGGCCCAAGGCATCGTGGTGTTTGAGGTAAGCAGCAGCGATGTCGAAAAGCTTCGTAAAACGGTCGATGATCTGCGCGATCGTCGCTTGATCAACGTCAAGGCAAGCTCGGTGAGCGCCCTCAAGTTCACCCCTGATAAAGGTGAGCCGGTGCTGGTGGCCCGATCGCCCGATGGCTGGGTGTATGGTTCACCTCAGCCCGCTTATGAAGTCGACAAAATGGTAGTGCTGCGGGTGCTGGATCGTTGGATGAGCGCCAGAGCCACCGCTTTTGCATCGGCTGTTGATGTGGCAACCGGCCAGCCTGCATACACGTTGGAATTATCGATAGAAAACCAGCCTCAGCCGATGGTGCTTAAGGTTTTTGCAGCTGCCAAGGATGACCACTGGTGGGGTGGTGCCCGCAGATGAAACGCTGGCTTATGAAGTGCCCAAAGCCAACCTGCCCCTGGCGGATTCACCCCTGGCGTTCCGGGATCGCGTGGTCAAAAACTGGCAGTCAGCCGAGCTTGTGCGTTTGATCATCAACCAGCCTGACAAACCTCAGGTCATGCTCTCACGCACCGTCAGTCGGGTCGATGAACAGGCCAAGCCCGGCTCATGGACGCTTCAGGGACATGAAAAGTTTGAACCCTTTGCTGTGGATGAACTGATAAAACAGCTTACCCCGATCAAGGCTCAAGACTGGTTGACCCAAGCCCCTGCCTGGTCCGCAGATTCCAAGCTCAAAGAATTGCAGATCACCTTGAGCGATGACACGCAACATACCTTGAAGGTAAACCCCACTGACCGCAGTGCGCTGCTGGGTGGCATGGATGCTGCGTTTGTCATCACCCCGGAATTGCTCACCGCCTTGCAGGCGGAGTTTGCCAAAAGCAGTTCATCAATCACCCCCGCACCCGCGCTGCCAATGCCATAACCCCTGCATATTCATGCAGGCTGTCATCAGCTTGGGAATTCACTCGACCACTTGGCCACTTCTTCACATGAACATTTTAAGCTGGTCACGTTCGAGGCTGAGTTTGGTAACCGGCTTGTTGGCGTTGAGCCGGTAGTCGCCGGAGAAGCAGGCCGTGCAGTAGTGGTCGGCGGGCCGACTCACGCAACTGAGCATGCCATCAATGGAAAGGTAATGCAGACTGTCCACCTGCAAAAATTCCCGGATTTCTTCCACCGTTCGCCCGTTGGCCACGAGCTTGGATTTTTCAGGGAAATCGACCCCGAAATAGCAACCATGACGAATGGGCGGACATGAAATACGTAAATGAATCTCACGGGCACCGGCCCGGCGAAGCTGCGCCATTTTGCCTCGCGTGGTCGTGCCACGCACGATTGAATCATCCACGACGATCAGCCGTTTGCCCGCCACGACATCGCGCACCACGTTGAGCTTCACCTGCACCGCCAGATCCCGCTGTGCCTGCGTGGGCTGAATAAATGTTCGCCCCACATAACGGTTGGGGACAATGCCCTCACGGAAAGGAATGCCGCTGCGGCGTGCGTAACCAAGGGCAGCCGACCTGCCGGAGTCGGGCATGGGGATCACGTAATCCGCATCGATGGTCGATTCCTCGGCCAGCTTTTCACCCAGTCGTTCCCGCACAATCTGCACCGTGTCGCCAAAGACATTGGAACTGGGGTTGGCAAAATACACATGTTCGAAAATGCAGTGGGCTGGCTGCTGCTTCTCGGCGAAGGTTCGGCTGGACACCCCCTTGTCGCTGATGGTCACAATTTCACCCGGCTCAACCTCACGCAAATAACTGGCGCCCAGCACATCCAGCGCCACGGTTTCCGAAGCCACGCAGTAAGCCCCCTCCGGTGTCCGACCCAGCACCAGCGGTCGCCAGCCCCAGGGATCCCGCACCGCTTCGATACGGTCGGCAAACAAAAACACCAGGCTGTAAGCCCCTTGCAAATGTTGCAGTGCTGCTGCCAGCGGATCGCTTTTGGTCAGGTGGTGCGAGGCCAGAAGATGAATGATGACTTCCGTATCAGTGGTGGTATGGAAAGATGTGCCCGCGTTCCTCATAGTCTCGGCGAAGCAGATGGGCGTTGATCAGATTCCCGTTGTGCGCCACAGCGACAGCCCCGCCGATGTACTCTTCCAGCAACGGCTGAGCATTGCAGGCACGCGAGGAACCCGTGGTGGAATAGCGATTGTGCCCGATGCCTGCCTGAGCGTGATCAAGCTTGGCCAGGGTGGCAGCGTCAAAAACTTCAGGGACCAGCCCCATGCCCGTGTGAGCACGCAGGGAGCTGCCATCGGTCACGGCGATGCCTGCGGATTCCTGCCCACGATGCTGGAGGGAAAACAGCGCCGTGTAAATTCGCACCGCAGCATCCGGGGCGCCCCACAGGCCGAATACCCCGCACTTTTCTTTTTGTTCATGATTCATAATGGCAGCCAAACCCGTGGACCGGGGGAGTTGAACGCAACGTTGTCAAAGTAACGCTGGAACGGGTCGGGGTCAAGGTTCACATCCGTGTATCTGGGCAAAAACATGCGGATTTGTTTAACGAGCCGCGACCGTAAGCGGTTTTTGTCTGTCAGAGCCGCGAGTGGCAACGAGCGGTTTCTGGTTGAAGCAAGAGTACATTTTCAAACGTTCCCTCACGGTTGCAGCAATCCGCATCTTTCAAGATGATGGAAAACATGTGGCGATTGATGTTGATTTTTCTGGCCGGGGGAATGGGCTGTGTCCTGCGTTACCTGATGCAGGGCTGGGTGCAGCGACTGCAGGGCACGGTTTCCCTATGGGCACGCTGGTGGTGAACTGTGACTGGTTGCCTGGT
>JAAUTM010000171.1 GCA_012031455.1 Phycisphaerales bacterium | reverse complement strand
GGCCGAGGAGCGAAAAGGCCTTGAAATAAAGAATATCCAACAACAGTCACGCCCTCACCCTGATATGCGCGAAGCGAGTACTCCGACTCTCCCGGAGGGAGAAGGGGTTTATCAGAGCCTCCGGGGGTTAATTGCAGGGTACGGATGGCGATGTTCAGGCAAAGTGCCTCCGCAGTGATCCAGCCGATGGCTCCGCAATAAGGTCCACGGCGAACAGGCTCAAGTTCATCAATGATCTGCATGGCCCGGATTTTGGGTGCCCCGGTGATCGAACCGCCCGGCCATGGTGGCACGCAGGAGGTCCACGATATCCCGTGATGGGTGCAGTTGCCCACTGATCGTCGCCACGCCGTGATGCACCGTCGGATGCGTTTCGATTTCACGGGGCTGCTCCACCTGAATCCGACCCATACGCACACCACCCGGCCAAGGTCGTTGCGAAGCAGATCCACGATCATGTTCAGCTCAGCGATATCCTTGGCACTCTTAAGCAGGTTGTTCACCGGGTCGCTTGCGGGTCGGGTGCCTTTGATCGGTCGCGTGACCACCCGGCCGGTGGGTTCAACCTGTAAAAAAAGTTCCGGGGAAGTCGAAGCCAGCACCCGCCCATTGCACAGTTCCAAATACGCCCCGTACCAGGCGGGTGAAGTCTGCGCCAGCCGTTGGTAAAGCGCCCGGGGATTACCTTTTCCCTCTGCCGAAAAACGCTGGGCCAGGTTCACCTGAAACACATCCCCCTGTGCAATGTAGTCCCGCACCCGCTGTACGGTTTGCTCATACTGCTGACGTGTGAACACCGACACCGGGGCACGGGTGAGCTGCCAGGGGTTGGCTTGCCTTGGCCTGTGCATCTGCCATGGAGCCATCCCCCCAACCGGTGGCGAGCTTCTGCCAATGCGGGCAAAACGCCAGTTCGATCACCGGCCAGTCCCGGTCATTCACCGCACGGCTGGGCAGCACCTCATTCCAGCGCGCCAGGTCATACCCCAGGTAGCCGAGCCACAATCCCTGACCCCTCGTGGCAGCAAGCAACGAGCGCAGGTCTTTGAATGGCTTGTGGGTCCATTGGTTCACCGGGCAGGGCATGACATCGCTGATCCACCGGCTTTGACCATCTGTGGTGAACTGGTAGCTGCCTGCTGGCTGGGCGAGAATGGAATGGCTGGCCCAGTGCGGATGGTGCCGCCCTGAATGCAGCAACATCACCGCTGACCCGTTGGCCAATCATGCAATAACTTCAGTGCATCCCCAGCCGGTGCCTCCGACGGATTGTGTCGCAGTTCATCGGCCATGTCTGCCAATGGTATCACTCACGCGTCAGTCCGGGCAGGCAGATCCCTTATGTCACCCATGGAAAGTTATCAGCCCTTGTAAATGCATGATTTTCCTTACGTCTGGGGCGGGAATTGACTACAATACTTTACTTATGCTCAGGTGGATGAATATAACCCCGTTGTCACTGCGCCCCTTGAGCCGCGCCATCAAAGGCAAGGCGGTGGCGTGTCGGCAACGGACCACGCAAGGCTGATGACTCCGGTGAAACCCGGGGAAACCCGGGGGCAGGACAGTCTGCCCCATCATAAAGGTGCATGCATGAAGGACCTGGAACTGTTACCGACAATTCAATCCCCGGCTGATCTCAAAAAGCTCAGCATCGAACAGCTTCCCCAGCTTGCGGATGAAATGCGGCAGGTCATCTGCACTTCGGTTTCCCGATCCGGTGGTCACTTGGCGCCCAACCTGGGGGTGGTCGATCTGACCATCGCCATGCACTATGTCTTTGATTTTGGCTCCGACCGATTGCTCTTTGATGTCGGTCATCAATGCTATTCCCACAAACTGCTCACCGGTCGCCTGCCGTTGTTCGACAAGTTGCGCCAGGCTGGTGGTGCAGCCGGTTTCCCCGAACCCCGCGAATCGCCCTTTGATCTGTTCTCCGTGGGTCATGCAGGAACCGCCATTTCCACAGCCGTGGGCATGGCTCGTGGCGATATGCTCCAGGGTGAAACCAATCGCCGGGTGGTGTCCATCATCGGTGACTCCTCCATCGTCAACGGGCTGGCGATGGAAGGCCTCAACAACGCCGGCACCTTGAAACGTCAGTTCCTGGTGGTCCTCAATGACAACGGCATGTCAATCGCCAAGCCGCAGGGGGCCGTATCGCAATACTTCGACCGGGTGCGCGTCAGTGCCGAGTTCTCCGAGTTCAAGAAACGCGCTCATGAAATCATCAAGCGATTGCCTTACGCCCAGGCCTTGGAACACTGGTCCTATCATGCGGGGGAAGCGCTCAAAGCTGCGATCATGCCCGGCCACATGTTCGAGCAATTTGGCCTGGTCTGCCTTGGCCCCATCGATGGCCACGACATTCCCACGCTCATCGACATGCTCAACGAGGTCAAGGATTACCCGCACCCGATTCTGCTGCATGTCAAAACCATCAAGGGCAAGGGGCTTTGACTTTGCCACCGGCGACCCGACCAAGTTCCACTCGCCCAGTGCCTTCACGGTGCAGGGCTGCCGAGTTGAATTGAAGAAATCCGGCCGTGCTTTCACCACCGCATTCGCCGATGTCATGGCCAAGCTGATGAAGCAGGACCAAAAGATCACAGCCGTCACCGCTGCCATGCCCGATGGCACGGGCTTATCCAAACTTTTGCCCATGTTCCCCGACCGGGTTTTTGACACAGGCATTTGCGAAAGCCACGCCATGGACATGTGTGCGGGCATGGCCAAGACCGGTTTGAAGCCGTTTTTTGCGGTGTATTCGACGTTTGCACAGCGGGCCTTGGACCAGGTTTTCCAGGAAATATCCCTGCAGGGCTTGCCGGTGCGCATCGTGCTGGATCGAGCCGGGTTCGTGGGTGAGGATGGGGCCGTGCATCACGGGTTCATGGACATTTCCATGTTCGCACCCTTACCGGGCGTGGTGATGCTGGCTTGCAGCGATGAGCCGAACATGCTGGCTGCGCTGGAGTTCATGAGCAATTACGAGCAAGGCAGCACGGTGCTGCGCTACCCGCGTGCCAATGTGCCGGATGTCGCTGTGCAGTCAGCGGTCGAGCCTTATGTGCTGGGCAAGGGTGTGTTCATCCACCGCAGCGGGAATCGGCCTGATCCGCTTTCCAGTCAGGGTGCCCGGGAAGAAAAACCGAACCTTGCGATCCTGGCCTATGGCACGCAGGTTTACGATGCCTTCGAAGCCATCCAGAAGGAACTGGACCCGCAAGGCTACGACATCGCCCTCTACGACCCCCGATTTGCCAAGCCTGTGGATGTAGAAATGTTACGGGGCCTGATCGATGCGGGGATTTCGATTCTGACGGTGGAGGATCATGCCTTGCGTGGCGGGTTTGGTGCCTGTGTCTTGGAAGCCTGCCACGATCATGGGTTGCCCACGGGCAAGCTGCATCGCCTGGCCATGCCGGAGAAATGGATCACCCCCGACACCCGCAAAGCCCAGCTGGCGGAGGTGGGGCTGGATTCGGCTGGCATCGCCCGCAAGGTCCGCCTGATTCTGGATAGTCACGCCCATGGCTCATTGGTGCCGGTGGTAAGCCCTGTCCGCCTGCAGGTCCGCGCCCCCCGCTGATGGCCCTGATCACTTGCAGAGAAAGTGGCCAAGTAGCCAGAAGTAGCCAAGTGGCCCAGTGATCGAGTGGTCGAGTCAATCGTAACGGTTAGCGCCGCGACTTGTCGCGTCCGGGGTATGTCAGAGCCGCGAACGGAAGTGAGCGGTTGCCTTCGACCTCGGACCTTGGACCTCGGACTTTGGACATTGAACCTGCCGGGTGCCACACAGCGACCCGGAGCGCAGCGCAGGGCGCTGTGTGCTCTTTGCCAGTGTGCCACCTTGCCTGCCAATGTTTGATTACATGACGCCGAGCCCTTTAGGGCCGGATAGGAAAGAATTTTTTCGCCGCAGAGATCGCGGAGATCGCAGAGAAAACGAGAAACCAGCCAAACCAGGAACATACAATCGGCGGACCGCAGAACCCCGCCTTGTAGCCCCGGATGCCAATCCGGGGCCGGCTGATCCGACATTCCTTCAAAGTTTATACCAGAGCCATCCACGCCGGACCTCTTCCACGCCGGACCTTCGTCCTCGAAGGTCCGGATCTACAACTCCATTGACCACTTCATTCAACCGCTCACTGCCGTTCGCGGCTCTGAAATACCCCTCACTTGCGCTTCGGGCTGGTACATGATGATGGTGGGTCCACTCGCCGACTCGCTTGACCCACCCTACCCCACTTATCAAGTCTATTTCATTTTGTTGAGCCTGATACGAACCGCATCTTTAATTTTCACATTAATCGAATCATTTACTAGCAACAATTCCATGCTATCGCGAAAGGGGTATAAGTCATCTTCGTCAAATGCCACAAATATGCTGTATAGCAAATGTGTATTTGTAGGTTTATCAATAATACCTCTTATGTCTATATCATTGGCTTGCAAGAGGCCTGGACAATCGCTAAGACTAGCAAGTACATATGCGGAACCTTCTGATTGCATATTTATAAACTTTACAGATTGCTCATAAACCAGACTCATCTTGCTTGGATTTATACTATAGAGATACTGCAGTCTATAATACATTCCATGTTTCCCATTTTTGAGTCGGACCAGAGTAGAATGAGTAATTGCCTCAAGAATAACGGCTCTTGACTTGAGCGCACGAGACAGCAGTCGCTTTTCATGTATTTCAGCAACTCCATGGTTGGATTACTGGTAAAGATTTCCAACAGCATAAGGTCTTGTTTGTAATTTGACGCACGCATGCAAATAATGATAGTTATTGCTGCGGTCAATAATGCGACGATGATGGTTACAATATAAGGTTTTATATATTTCATTTTGTATTTCCA
>JAAUTM010000170.1 GCA_012031455.1 Phycisphaerales bacterium | reverse complement strand
GCCAAGCGAAATCTGTACAGGATCAGGACACCCGCTTGGGTGAGATCAAAGAAATGGAATCACTCCCCCTGGCAAACGCATGTGGATTGGTTGAACGAGCCGCGCCCGTGAGGAAGCGGTCTGAAATGTATTCTGAAATCAACCAGGAACCGCTCGTTGCCACTCGCGGCTCTGACAGACAATCCCGCTCCCTGATGCCCTCGGGGGCGCTGCACTTTAATACAGGAACCGCTCCCTGACGGTCGCGGCTCGTACATGCATTAGCCCTGATCTGACGAGCGGGGTTTGATGCAGGCATCCCTGTGCCTTGCTTGCCAATCTGGATCGTGTCGGGATACAAAGAGGGATAAACAATGCGGAGGGAACCAGCCGATTTCCGATAACCATGATGAGCGACTGGGAGCATCATCATGAAACTTGTCAGCACACAGCAGCGGGATTTGAGTAGCAGGGGACAGTTCTCATTGCCGGGGGAGGCGGGTTCATTGGTGGTTCATGGTGCGTTACCTGCAGGCCCAGGGCCATGCTCGCATCCGTGCGGTGGACAAAAAACCTTTGGAGCAGTGGTATCAGGTATCGCCGACCGCGGAAAATCTGAGCCTTGATCTGGCGCAGGAAGGCAACTGCAAAATTGCCTGTCGTGGCGTCAGTGAGGTTTACAACTTCGCAGCCGACATGGGGGGCATGGGTTTTATTGAACGTCATCGCATCGCTTGTCTGCGCAGCATTCTCATCAATACTCATTTGATTGAGTCGGCGTGGAATGCGGGTGCCAAGCGATATTTTTTTGCGTCCTCCGCCTGTGTGTACAACACGGATTTGCAGAAAGACCCCCATTGCCGATCGCTCAAGGAAAGCGATGCGTACCCGGCTCGTGCAGAGCGGGGCTATGGGTGGGAAAAACTCATGAGCGAGATGTTCTGTCAGGAATACACCGCCGAGCGCGGCATGTTTACGGCCATCGCCCGGTTCCACAATGTGTACGGCCCGTGGGGTACCTGGGACGGGGGACGGGAAAAAGCTCCTGCGGCCATTTGCCGAAAAGTGATCCACGCTCAAGCCACCGGTCAGCATGAGATCACCATCTGGGGCGATGGTTCGCAATCGCGCAGCTTCATGTACATCGATGACTGCGTGCAGGGCATCGATCGCATCATGCACACGGATCAGCTTAATGCCACACCGATCAACCTGGGTTCAAATGAGAATGTCACGATCAATCAACTCGTGACCATGGCGGAAGAGATCGCCGGGGTCAGGCTGCATCGGCAATACGATCTGACAGCCCCGCAAGGTGTGGCTGGTCGCAACAGCGATAACACATTTATCCAGCAAACACTCGGCTGGCAGCCTTCGACACCGTTGCGAGACGGTTTGAAGCAGACCTATCAATGGATCGCCCAGCAGTATCAAGATCGACTGGCAGGCAAACCTACCGTGCGCGAAGCGATGTAACGGCCAATATTTTGCCGGCTTGGTTAAGCCTGTACTTGTTATGCTAGGCCCATGTCTTTTCCTGAACTGATGCAACGGCTTACCGATCTGTCGCACTGGGCGCAGGCTCAGTATGCGCAGTTGCCGGTCACCAACCCGGTGCTGGTGTTTGCGATTCTGATGCTGGTGATTCTGTTTGCCCCGATCCTGCCGAGCGTTACCGGATGCCGGGCATCATCGGTCTGTTGCTGGCCGGTCTGCTGCTGGGTCCTAACGCCCTGAACCTGATGGATCGTGGCGACACCATGAAGCTCTTCGGCTCGGTGGGGCTGCTTTACATCATGTTTGTCGCAGGGCTGGAGATCAACCTGCGCCTCTTTAACCAGTACAAGCTGCATACAGGTTTGTTTGGTTTACTGACGTTTGCATTGCCACAGGGACTTGGTGCTTTGGTGAATTATTATCTGCTGGGCATGGACTGGCCGGTGGCCATTCTGCTGGCCAGCATGTTCGCCTCGCACACCCTGCTGCCATATCCCCTGATGGGTCGATTCGGCATTTTGAAAAATCGTGCGGTGGTATGCACCGGTGGGGGGGACACTCATCACCGACACCGCTGCACTCATGGTGCTGACGGTGATTGCTGCCAGCACGGCAGGGGAACTCTCCACAACCTATTGGGTTCGACTGGGCGTGTCGATCACCATGTACATGGTGCTGGTCCTGTTCGTGTTACCAAGGGTGGGGCAGAAGTTTTTCAAAGCAGTGGGTGGCGAAGGGCCTGCCGAGTTTTTATTCGTATTGGCCTCGGTCTTCACCTGTGCCTACATCGCGGAACTGGTGGGCATGGAAGCGATCATCGGGGCATTTTTAGCGGGGCTGGCGCTGAATCGTCTGGTGCCTGAACATAGCCCGCTGATGAACCGCATCCAGTTTGTGGGCAATGTGCTGTTCATCCCCATGTTTTTGTTATCCGTGGGAATGCTGGTGGATTTGCGCGTGCTTTGGGCGGAGCCGAAAACCTTGCTGATCAGTGCGGTGATCGTGCTGACGGCCGTGGCAACAAAATGGCTGGCCGCCCGTGGCACGCAGTGGCTGCTGGGTTATACGCGGGCCGAGGGTTTGCTCATTTTCGGGCTGAGCGTCAATCACGCAGCTGCCACCCTGGCAATTGTTTTTGCAGGAATGCGTCTGGGTTTGTTTGATGAAACCATTCTCAATGGCGCGATTCTGGTGATATTGGTGACATGTCTGCTGGGGCCTTGGGTGGCGGAGAATACGGTAAACGAGTGGCCTTGCAGGATGAACCCCCGGTGCGTTACGGCCAGGCTCCGCAGCGCATCATGGTGCCCCTGGCGCGAATCGACAGTGCTGGCCCGCTGCTGGACATCGCCTTTTATCTGCGTCAGGCCAAGTCGGAGGAACCGGTGCATGTGGTGACAGTGATCCCCGAAGGGCCGGATTCGCAGCGGGAAATCACCTCGGGTGAAAAGATCAGGGAGTTTGCGATCAACCGCGCGGCTTCTGCGGAAGTGCCGGTGGCCTCAGCGACACGGATTGATTTCAACGTGGCCAGCGGGGTCAACCGTGCCGTGCGTGAGCTGCGCATCTCCACGGTGGTGCTGGGCTGGACCGGGGAGGTTTCCACCAGTGAACGCATATTCGGTTCGGTGCTGGATCAACTGCTGGATCAATGTTCTGAGATGTTGCTGGTGTGCCGGATTGTGAACCCGGTCAACACCATCAGCCGAATCGTGCTGCTGCTCCCACCACTGGCGGAACGTGAGGCCGGGTTTGATATGGTGCAGAAATCCTTGCGACACCTGGCGGATCAGATTGGTGCTTCGCTGCTGGTGCTGGTGCCCGAGCGTGGCCTGACTCAGGTCCGCAAGGTGATGACCGCAGGCACCGGGCTTAAACCACGTTTACAGGCGTATGCATCGTGGGAGGATGTGCGTGAGGAATTGACCAAGTGCACCAAACCCGATGACCTGCTGGTGTTGCTATCCGCCCGCGAAGGTCGGCTATCCTGGAACGGGGACCTGCCCAAACTGCCCCATGAAATGGTGGAACAATTTCCCCATACCAGCTGTATGGTCATTTACCCCAGTGAACCCACTCCCGCTGGTGAAGGGAAATGGCCCAACGGGTCCGGGGTGTGAAGCCTCCTTGAATCTGCAAGGATCACCACAGTTGGCAACACAGGGGTGACAGTGCACAGCCATTTCCGTTTAGCTGCATGATCGGCTGGTTTCCCCCATCTCACCTGAGAAGCAAACAACCGCATCATTTTCCGCACACCATTGACCACATGGGTGGGAGCGTTCAATAATCAACCTAACGTGAAGGGGTTCATTTTCATCAGGGTGGCAGGGGAACACGGAGAATTATCATGAAAGCGTATCTGGCAGAGTTCATCGGGACTTTCTGGCTGGTGCTTGGTGGCTGCGGGAGTGCGGTACTTGCAGCAGCTTTTCCTGAAGTGGGTATCGGGCTGCATGGGGTGTCCCTGGCGTTTGGTCTGACCGTGCTCACCATGGCCTATGCCATCGGGCATGTTTCAGGGTGCCATCTGAACCCGGCCGTGTCCGTCGGTTTGTGTGTGGCGGGGCGTTTTTCCATCAAGGAACTGCCACCTTACATCATCGCCCAGGTGATCGGAGCGATAGCCGCTGGCGGCGTGCTGTTTGTGATTGCCTCCGGGAAAGAAGGTTTCAGTCTGGCAGGGGGCTTTGCGTCCAATGGTTATGGGGCAAACTCGCCGGGCGGGTATTCGATGCTGGCTGCGCTGGTGACGGAAATCGTGATGACAATGATGTTCCTCTTCATCATCCTCGGAGCCACCTCCAAAAAAGCACCACCCGGTTTTGCACCCCTTGCTATCGGGTTGGGCTTGACGCTGATTCACCTGATCAGCATCCCCCGTGACCAACACCTCCGTGAATCCTGCCCGCAGCACCGGGGTGGCTGTGTTTGCCCAGGGCTGGGCGATCAGTCAGCTCTGGCTTTTCTGGGTGGCCCCGCTGGTCGGAGCTGTGCTGGGAGGCGTGTTGCATAAAGTCATCGAGAGCGACGCAAAATAACACGTAGCCTGCGGTAGCATGGGGGCATGGAGTCCACGGGTTCCCCATCACCACCTTCTGGCGGCATGGTCACGCCGGAGATGATCCGCCATGCTTATGCCCATGGCGCATTTCCCATGGCCGCGCACCGGGATTGTCCCAGCGTGGAGTGGTACACCAGTAATCCGCGTGCGGTGTTGCCGCTGGATACTTTTCACATTCCGCATGGCCTGCGCCGAGTTCTGAAAAAAAAGCCTTATGTCATCACCATGGATCGTGCATTTGCGCAGGTCATTGCAGCCTGTGCCCAACCCCGCACCTACGAACAGGAAACATGGATCAACCAGTCCATCATCACGGGATATACCCAGCGTTCATGAGCAAGGCGGAGCGCACAGTGTGGAAGC
>JAAUTM010000169.1 GCA_012031455.1 Phycisphaerales bacterium | reverse complement strand
GAGCTCGCCAAAGAGCATCGCCCCGATATGGCTCTTCTGGACATCCGCATGCCCAAAATGGATGGCCTCGCCGCAGGCGGGGTCCTTTTTGTCAGATGAACATCCCGGTGGTGATCGTCAGTGCCTACTCCGATGCCGATTATCTGGACATCGCCACCCGTGTGGGGGTGTTCGGCTACATGCTCAAACCCGTCACCCGGGAAACCTTGCGAGTCAACCTGGCGGTCGCCTGGGGCCGGTTCAACAGCACCTTAAACAGCGTCAGCGCATCGGGGAACTGGAAACCACCCTCGAAGAACGCAAAATCATTGAAAAGGCCAAGGGCTTGATGATGGAGAAATGGGCATCAACGAGGCCGAGGCCCTCAACCGTCTGCGTCGCAAAGCCCGTGACAGCCGCCGACGCATGGCCGACCTCGCCAAGGCCATCCTCGAAGCCCACGATTTATTTGATACTTAAATAATTGCAAAAAAAGTTTACTTGATCTCCTGAGTTTGCCGAAGTAATATGTGTATGTGGTTGCCTGGCCCCGAATGCCAGTCACAATCACGCGTCCAAGACGCCGCCGTTGGTTGCCCGACCCCCCCCACCCAACGGCGTTTTTTCTGCGCCGTTTCCTGTGTTAAGGTCGGTCCACCATCGATTCATGGCATTATTTCCCCGTGCCTGACCGGGTTTTCCGGGTCTTGGATTTTCGGGGACTTTTGTTCCGTGGCGATACCAATTTGTAACGCTGCTCTGCCAATATGTAACCTCGTGTATCCAACTTGAACCTCATGACACAGGTATTCCCCGGGGGGTGAATACCTGTGTTTTTTATGACTTACTCTGTCCTGTTTTCCATGATGTCCGATAACCCTGCTCATCATATTGGACACCCTCTCCGCCAACTTCCCTCAAATCCAACTTCCCCCCAAAGCCAGGCATGGCCATGCCTGGGCATTCATCACCATAGAACAACACCCCTTGCAACTTTCCAATTGCTGAAGATCCAATCGCCATCCAACCACTCAAATATCACCCTCACGCCCCGACCTTGCGACCCTCGGTCGCCTCCAAACCTGACTCCGGCTCGGCAAGGTCCGCCGCAGGTACTCCCGCCACCATCTCGGACCACAACTGGCCCTGTGGCACGCTTATCGGTCCCAGCGTGGCATCGTGCGTGTCCCGCACATCAATGCTCATGAGGCTGGCCTCCGCACTGCCCCAGCTCTCCAGGGGAATGATGCGCAATCCATCGGTGCGTGCCTGCACGGGCAGTCGAATCAAGCGTTGATAGTTGTTGTCCAACCGGGCGATCGTCTCCCAGGATTGGCCATGACGAACCTGCACCACTGCTTTGCGAAGCATCGTCTGGGGAACCTCGCAGTGGTTGCCCTTGTGCGGGTAACTGCAGGGCATGCGCTTGGCGTGGTTCAGATTGCTGTCGGCCACCAGCCGCAGGCTGCCGATCTGTTTGGCTTCTGACCAGGTGAGTTTCGATGGGTTGTCCCAACGGGCCGCTCCAGCATCGCTGGTCCTGGCTTAAGGGTCGATCATGGCCACCGCGAAGCATGTCAGTGCCATCTCCCTGAACCGACAAGGTTGCACTTTGCGTCAAGGCATGCGGCGCTCGTTCCAGACCAGGCAGCCAGAGATCGTCTTCCATCAGCTGTTGTTGCAATTCGCCGACCCGACCGGGGTACAACTCGGCAGGATCGAATTGATGTTGCACACACAGGGCTGCAGCAGTTCCAGCGGCCTGTCCGATCAGGCTGCAGGTGGCCATGACCCGGGTGGAAGACAAGGCGGCATGGGTGGTGCTGATGTTGCGACCGGCACAAAGCAGGTTGGTGACGTTTCGGGACACCAGACTGCGATAGGGAATGCCATAGGGCGAGGGTGCGGGATGAAAGATGGTGGGCTTGCCGGGGTAAATCAGGCCGGCAGGGTGGTGGTCGTCCATGGACCAGCCGCCATAAGCGATGATGTCGCTGAATCGGCCACCATCCCGGATGTCATTCTGGGTCAGGGTGTGCAGGCCGATGTATCGGCGATTCTCGCGTTTACCCGGCAGAGAACCCATCCATTCAAGGGTCCAGTGGGCCATGCGGTCGCGGGTGGGCATGTGGTTCTTCATGTAGTCCCAGACCCCGTAACCGATTTTCATCAGTTCATGAGCAATGCGTGGGGCATCATGAACCGTGTCCGCCAGACCGCCAAGTTCCAGCCACCAGAAGTTGCTTCCGCCTGATTCCACTCCCCGATGGGGCAGGTCCGCTGGACTGCGAAACCGGTATGCCCAGACGGGGGGCGTGAAAGCCACCGGTTCATCGACTTCACGCAATTGCAGCAGCAGCGTGTTGCCCATGGTTTTGCGATCAGCCTGTGCGGGCTGAATGTCTTCATCAAATTCACTGCGTGCCTCGCGTCCCCAGCGGGTGTCGGCGCCGCTGATCGGTGCCAGCACACTGTCACCGGAGCAGTCGATGAAAACCCGGGCGTGGATCGTGTGCCAGGTCTGACTGGTGAGCTGCCAGGCGGTGATGGAGGCGAGTTTGTCGCCCTGTCGTTGGCCGCCACAGCAGGTGGTGTTGAGCATCAGGGTGAGGTTGGGGCAGTAAAACGCTTTTTCGTAAAGCACGCTGTCCCATACCGAATAATTCAGGCCTGAATTGCGATAACAATTTTCGAGTTGAATTTCTTCAAGGATGCCGGTTTCCTTCACGTTGCGCCCATGAGCACCGCAGATCCACATGCGGATTTCCGAAGAAGCGTTGCCCCCCAGAACCGGGCGATCCTGCACCAGCACGGTACGGGCCCCATGCCTGGCGCTGGCAATGGCAGCACAAAGTCCGGCCATGCCCCCGCCAACCACACACACATCGAACTCACTTTCAATCTGACGAAACGGGCTGCGGGTGATATCCACATCAGACATGGGCTGGGTCATTTTGATATTCCTGACAGGGGGCGGGTTTTCTCTGATGCTCAATTGTAATCCCATGGGTCTGTCCTGGGCGAAACACCCAGGCATGGATTACGCCTGCGAGCTTGTGTCTCTGCAACCGTCATGGGGCATTTCGACGTTTCACCCCAGCGCTTCCAACTGCATCAAATGCCTGCGCGCAGCATGCAGATCATCCACCACCTCATCGGCAGCGGACAAGTCACCATCACGGGTGTGCTCGTTGGGAACCGCCAGCACATACGCTCCCGCAGCCTTGCCAGCCTTGATCCCGTTGGGTGAATCCTCCAGCACCAGGCATCGCTCCCCCTTGATCCCCAGCTTTTCCATGGCCCGCAGGTAGATGTCCGGGTGAGGTTTGCCATGCGAGAGGCCATCGCTGGTTTGCAAGGCAGCAAAGTGATGGCGCAGTTTCAAGCTGTCCAGCACGATGTTCAAAAAGCGCAACGGCGAGCCGGTGGCAATCGCCAGGGGATAGCGCCCGCTCACATGAGCAAGCATCTCCTGCAACCCCGGCATGGGGACCAGCTCATGTCGCAGACGCACTTCCATCAAATCCTCGCGCACGGCCAGAACCTGTGCAGGGTTATCGCCAATGCCCAGAGCCTGGCAGTAAATCCGCATCGACTCCAGCGGTACCCGGCCCATCATGCTGCGTAGCAATTCCTCCGACGCGCTCTTGCCGTAGCGCCTGGCGATGTCGTGATTACAGGCGATGTACAAACGTTCGGTATCGACCATCAGGCCATCCATATCGAAGATCACCGCGTCAAAAGCGTGGCATTGTTCAGCTCCGGTTTCGGGAATGAAGAACAGGTTCAGGGAGGGTATGTACCGATGCATAGTGTACGGGAATCATCTCAAAAAGTTGACGAAGCCACGTTACTCCCGCAAACTGAATCGACGATCCAACCCCTTTTTCTGGAGTGACGACTCATGGCCAAGCTCGATCTGACCCCCACCCCCGCAGACAAATTCACTTTTGGTTTGTGGACTGTTGGCAACCCCGGACGCGATCCCTTCGGCCTGCCCACCCGGCCAACGCTGGCTCCAGCCGAAATCGTGGACCTGCTGGGCGAAGTCGGCGGTGTGTATGGCGTGAACTTTCACGACAACGATCTGATCCCCATTGATGCCACCCCGGCGGAAGCAGCCGAGATCAAAAAAGATTTCAAAGCTGCCCTCAAACGCAACAAGCTCGTGGTGCCCATGGCCACGACCAACCTGTTTGGCGACCCGGTTTTCAAGGACGGGGCCTTCACCAGCAACGATGCCTGTCTGTCCGCTCGTGGTCGCGTCACCGATCAGGAATGCCTTCTTGTTGGCAGTCGTGATAGTTACGGTTTCACCACCGACCACGTTACCTGTGATCAGAAGGTTTTTCGTTCCTTCTAATATCAACCCTGTACCATTCAAAACCAGGTTCGCCATATCGACGTTCAGGTTTGTTGGCGTGATGAACTGGTTGGTGTTGGTCGCATTGAATCCTGTCACTACCACATTGAAGTTACCGGTGTCACGAACCAAAGGTGAGACCCTGATTACCCGTGATTTCAATCGAGACCGGAGTTTTGCTATCCGCATTCGGATCTCCGAAAGCAGACAGATTGAACACCGGAGCGGCGCCTAAACCGTTGTACTCGATTCCCTTGGCGAGGAAGTTGATGGTTCCGTAATTGCCATCACCATCGCTGTGGACCTCGATATTGGAAAGCGTACTCTTGAATGTGCCGGTCGTCTCCACGTTGAATACGCCCAAGCCCGGATTACCTTCAATTAGCGAGAACGGATTGGACGTTAGTCACTCCATTCGTTACCACCGATGACCGATATCACCGGCTGCCGTCAGAGAAACAGTCGAGTTGAAGTCAGTGAAGAAGCTTCCATCACTGCCGGCGATGGTCAGCCCCTTAGTCGAAATTGATGGAGAGAACGCCAGGGCTGGTCTTCGCAACCACCGACCGCGCCGATC
>JAAUTM010000168.1 GCA_012031455.1 Phycisphaerales bacterium | reverse complement strand
CTTGCCCTTGTAGGGCTCGGGTTTGCGGAAGCCGCGGATCTCGGCCGCGACCTGACCCACCTGCCGGCGGTCGATGCCGCTGATGGCGAGCGCCGTCTGCTTTTCGCCGACCTTGATCGTGATCCTCGGGAGTCGGATATTTCACGTCGTGACTATAGCCCAGCTGCAGGCTCAGCGTCACATCCGGCGAATTAAGCACCAGATCACTGAGCGAAAAACCGGAGTTCATATAATGGTGTATGGCGTGCCACTGGCTGTGATATCGACAAAATAATTGTCAGTGCCATTGGCCGGAGCTTGGGCCGGGGTCCAGTTCCCCGCATCTTCCCAGTTGCCATCCACCGCTGAGGTCCAGTCGGAAAATACATCCACCGCCAGAGCGCTGCCGGGGAGTGCTATTGTCGCCAGCCCAGGCAATGCGGAAAGCAATCCTGCCATCATCGCCACCTTGCCACTGCTCACCCGCTCACGCTTGCTTGATGACCTGTTCATCGCTTGTCCCTTCCGTTTCAATAGATAAATTTTGGGTTGATTCCTCAACCCTTAAGCTGACTTTTCCCAACTCGGGGATTCCCTGCCAAGTTATGCTTCCCTCTCGCTCACCCTCGCGAATTCGATGTTTTCGCCCTCAACAATCAACACGTGCTCATCACTGATCCTCAGACTGATTGATGCTGCGCGTTCACATGCCTCACCCTCGAAGCACACTTTCAACTGATGAACACTATGCTGTAACTGGAATAAGTCAACGATTCATTGATGAGCCTTTTGCGAGGATTTAAGAATTATTCAAGACTAGTTCAGTCTTTTGTTAAGTTGGGAAAGATCTGCGCGATTCCACCCCTAAGATGCTTTGCCCTTGCCAATGTAAAGTTCTACGAAATTCTGTAAACTAATGTCGCTTCCTATAGATATTGCGATCGATCGGTGTTATTTGCGGTTACTTTGAGATTTTAGGGTCGAGAGTGAACGGTTCATCACGTATTGAAGGATTTACCATGCCGGTGATAGCAATTGCTGCCGATCATGCGGGATTTCCTCTCAAAGCCCAGGCTATCCATCAGCTGCAAAAGCTTGGATGGGAAGTTTTGGACCTCGGGCCTGCCCAACCGGACCCGCAGGATGATTACCCTGACTTCGCCCAGACCGTGGCATTGGCGGTGCAATCGGGCAGAGCTCAGCGTGGGGTGGTGATCTGCGGCTCAGGGTCGGTGCGACCGTGGCCGCCAACAAGTTTAAAGGTGTGCGAGCCTGCCTCTGCCACGATACCTATAGCGCATCACAAGGCGTCGAACACGATGACATGAATGTGCTTTGCCTGGGGGGTCGCATCATCGGCCCAGCCCTGATCGGCGAACTGCTCCGGGCCTTTGCCCAGGCGAAATTCACAGGTGAAGCTCGCCATGTCCGCCGTTTGCAAAAAGTTCTGAGCTTCGAAAAATAAACCGACCTTTTATTTACTTGAGTTTTGACATGCAAAGCCCAGGCATGGCAACACCCAACTCACCTGAGGATTTACTTACAAAGCCCAGGCATGGCTATGCCTGGGTCTTATCCACCGTCACACATCAATATCACACCGCCACCCCAACCCGTGCAACCCGTGCCCGCAGAAAATTCATCCAAACTCACCGGGTTGCCGGGGAATAAGATTTCCTGTAAAATATAAGGTTCCGTGTTACGAAATTCCCCGCGGATTGGACCGGGTAGCTCAGTTGGTAGAGCAGCGGCCTTTTAAGCCGTTTGTCGAGGGTTCAAGTCCCTCCCCGGTCATTAGGTATGATTGGTCATCGTGCGTGAATTAACATCTCAGGGGAGCTTCGGATTCCCACGCAGATACAGGCTGGGTCTTTGCAGGGAGGGAACGATCACTTCTGGCCGATTCTTGTGGATGTCCTGAATGGGGAAAAATGTGGTGATTTCGCATGGATCCAGCGATCATAAGGACCGCCGATCCATTTGCTGTTGCCGCCGTTCACCGTGTCACTGATGCCTGCGATTAGAAAATCATCGCAATCCAGAAATCGGAATAGATAAGGCGGAAAGTAATCCGGGTCAGGCGAACTCATGCCGCTGTGCCCAAACTGGCGGAAGTTTCGGCATTGTTCATAGTAAACCTGCGCTCCCTTGATTTCACCCTTGGTGCCATAGACCGAGAAGTTCTGTGCATCAATGAATTCAATATGATTCCTGCTGTCCTGCTGCTGGGCATGCATATGGTAGAAATTCAACGGCTGGCGAGTCCCCTGAACACGCATGAAGGGCACATCCTCGCGCAGTCCCTGCCGGCCATGGAACCAGAAGTTGAACCATCGCCCTCCACCGTTGCCTCGAACCATCACATTGGGATGATTGCAGGGCCATGCAGCGTGGCCGGGTTGCAGGCTTTTCTGCGGGTGCTTGGGATCGACCGGATTTTTTTCCAGGTCATACTTGTAAAAGTGCTTGGCAATCAGGTCGGGACGCAGATTGTTGCCCGGGCGTGATTCCAATTCAACATGACGCATGATCGAGTCCCCGCCGCAGCGCCAATCCAAAGCGAAGTTGCCCACCGGCGTCGGGTTGTGCTGTGCCAGGGGGAAAGTGCGTTTGATGTGCAGAAACCCGATCCAGGTCTGGGCCTGGGCGCTGTCAGCCGTCTGCACAATGGGCTGGTCTCCGGTTTGATCGGTGGCCCCGGCAAAGCGATCCTTGATCGTAGAAATGGCCTGAATGGTGGTGAACGCATGGTACACCCCGATCAACTTGGTATTGGGGCGAAGCTTGAGTGTTTTGGACACCATGAATGTGCCCTTGGGGAGGAAAACCACTTCATGTTGATCGATCGCTTGTTGCAATATCGTGTGATCATCACTCTTGCCATCACCGCGAGCTCCCACGTGTTTTGACATTTTAGCCAGGCCGGGGGTTTCCCAAGTCGGAAACTGCTAGCGGGGGAGGTGATGCCTGGTTGTCAGGTCCACAGGTGGTGCAACATCACTGGTGCTTTGTACATAAACATCATCATGCACCTGTCCATCCACATAGATCGGTTCCGAGGGCTTGCCCCAGTTGTGTGAAGGTGGCGGAACATGCACAGCCAGGCGTTGCATATGCAGCCAGCCTTGCGGGTTGCCCGCGATATCACTTCGCCAAATGTTTTGAGCATGTCGGAGGTAGCAATTTTCCAAGACGAAACTACGCCCCGTGTGCTTGGAGTCCATTTGGATCACGGTGTTGAGTGCATCGGGCTGGGCATAATCAATCACACTGTCCACCAGCTGAAGTGAAGCATCAAAGGGTTGACCTGCCCAGTGGTGCTTGAGCCAGATCACCGGGCCGGGGGTGTTTCGCTCAATTCGGCAACCCACCAGCACCAGCGAACCACGGGTGGATGAACGTACCGCAAACTCCGTCTGATTGAGCAGGGTGGCACCACTGACCACGGGTTGTGGCTGACTGCCTCCGCCGCCGTTTTCTGGGTCTCCCAGATTGCGCGTATCAATACCAACCTTGCCCCCGATGACGGTGACTGTATGTGTGGAGCCACCGGAAGCAGGAACCCCCCAGATGCCGGTATGTCCACCCTGAGTCAAGTCAATATGCACATCCTGTATCGTGCAGCCCTCAGCCCCCTGCATGCGCAGGGCAATCGCCCCATCGTTGCCGGGCATCACCCGAAAGTTCAATCCCACGACGGCATGGTTGTAGAGCGAGGTGTTGCCGGATTCCTCTTCGGGGGTGCCGATGTTGACAAAATGCAGCATCGCCCGTCGTTTGGTTGGATCGTTGAATCCAGGACTGCTGGCCGCCAATACCAATGTGGCGCGTTTCTGAGGGTTGACCGTGGACCCCATCAATACGCAGGGGTTATCGGGGTCCTTGTCAGGCTGCTGATCGGCAACAAGACGGTTGGTGATAAGGTACTCCCCCGCAGGAAACCAGACCGCAAGATGTTCATCACGGGCTTTGTTGATGGCCGACTGAATCGCGGCCGTGCTATCGGCTTTCCCCGTGGCATCGGCACCCATGGTGGTCACATCCAGATATCCCTCCGGCAGGCCTGCCCCATGGATCACAGTCGACAGACACAACACCGCCAGCATGGCAAGTAGTTTCATAAATACCTCTTAGTTGCGGGAAGTAAAACAGTAGTATTGAAGTCAGTTGGAAATCTTCCGCAGGTGGTCAGACCCGCGGAAGAGAAGTAGCAGCCGTAGCTGGAGGAATCCAGGCTTCAACCATTGGGAGTGCGAATCTGGAAGGCTGACTTCTCACGAGTCAGTGAGGTCACGTGGCCATCCAGATATAGGTAGTTTCCAACACCACCTTCGGGACCTGCATGACGGAACGGCTGATGCAGATTTGGATTGGGGTTGCTGATGGCGTTGGGCTGAAGATAAAAGTGCTTGGAAGGACCAAGGATGATACGTTTGGATGGCTGGATGAAATTGGCCACCTGATCCATGCTGAAGAGGTATCCCGGAGTACCGGGGTTGTAACCTGCGGAACCGGGGGCCCAACCCTTGCCATAAATATTCACTCCGATTTCATTGGGCGGCTTGCCGAATGCAGCCCGGGGTTCCAACCACACGCTGATGCCAAAGCCATTGAACAATGCGGGATTGGTGGGAGTGTTCATGGTGGTCCTGTCCCATTCCGGGCAACCCCAGAAGGGCGAGCGCCCTGCGGATTGCTTGGCGGGACCGTCCCACATTTCAAAGCCATTCATAAACTGATTGTAAATGTAAGAGGACAATACTTCGTGCCAGATATATCCATTGCCTGCCGGATTCTCCACCTGCCACATTTGTGAGGAAACCACCGCCTGTTTGTGGTCAGCGGCATAAGTATGCATCGCCAGTCCCAGTTGCTTCTGGGCATTGGCACACTGACTCTGCCTGGCAACGGCACGAGCTGCACCAGCGCTGGCAGCAGGAGATGC
>JAAUTM010000167.1 GCA_012031455.1 Phycisphaerales bacterium | reverse complement strand
TCAAACGCAACCTGACCGATGCCCTGAGCAGCCGGAGTTATCACTCCCAGAGCCGCGAACTCCGTCGCCTGGCAGTGGTGCACAATATCATGGTTTAGGTGTCAAAGTGTAGGTTTGCGACGGAGCATGTCAGGATGATTTATTTTCTTTGACCGCCCTCTCACAAGCCAGAGTTGAGTCGCCCGAAATATTCAACCTGACACCTTTTCTTTCCTCATCCATTTCCCTGCGGCATTGCTCCTGGTCTTTGCCCTGATGTTCGCTGCGGTGGCGCTCAAGCCTGTGGCCAATCGCAATCTCATTCCCTATGGCATGCTCCTGAAAGTAAGCTATTGCGGAGTGGTTTATATCACTGGTTTACCAATGGCATTCCTAACATGTGGAAGCCCTTTGCCTTAATCGATGTACTTTTTCTCATTACTTTTATCTGGGCCTATGTGCAGCTGCGATCCAGTACACCTGCAGCCAAGTAAGCTGTCATCTGTCATAAATGTTTTCGGGACAAGACTGCTTCCTACAGTCCCTCTTTGGTACCAATTCGTAGAAGGTATCATTTAAGCCGTGCGAAACCATTTGCGGTCATCTGCATTATGTTTCCGTGGCGGTATACCCAGTATTTCCCGTGCGGTGTCAACGTAGTATCGATAATTCGTAAGCGGTGTGCCATTGGGTATGCGATGGTCCAAGCCGAACACCGTGCCACTTTGGCGCATCATCGGCTGCATCTTGTATTCCAGTTCTCGACGAATATCTTCTTTGTTCCCATTGCGAATCACAAACTTGTCAATACCCCCGCGTAATACGAATTGCATCCCATATTGCTTCCGGGTCTTTACTATATCCATGCCTGCTGCTGGCTCCATCGGGAACAACTCGTTCAGGCCTGCCCGGCCCAAAGCTTCAATCACCGGGTTGATATTGCCATCGGAATCAATCCCAAAGAGCGTTGTCCCATAGGATTTGAGCATGTCATATACCATACGGTAATATGGCCGGATGTATGTATCGATCTGATCAGGTCCCACCAAGGGCCCGCTTCGACCTGCAAAATCTTCGTGAACACTCAAACGGTCAATCGTTACCCGTTGCGCTATCGGTTCCAACGTACGCATAGCCGTATCACAGAGCGTATTCATTATGTCATGGACTAACTCAGGCTGATCGTAATAAGCCATACACGCCAGTTCTTCACCCATGAGTTCGCGAAGTGTGTCAAAGCCGCCGGGTATACTCCCCTGAACCAAAGCCCCCTGCTTGCTTCGTTGCAATGCAGCTTGTGCAACAGCTTCCTCATTAATACGTTGTGGACGGTAAACATAGAGAGGTTTTAGTCGCACCCAGTCGTCCATACTTTGAACAGGGTAGTTTAAGGGCAAGGGAATTGTCGCGGTGCGCTTTTCCAGACGCATGGTACGCCCCAGAGCGTCAGTACTGATTCTAAAATGTTCATTATCCTCCAAAACAATTGGGGGTTTACCACCAAACAGTCCGGTATGTCCGCCGCAGTCAATTCGTTGTAAATAATCAAGTTCAAAATCTGAAAGATCCAACTCTTCAGGTGTTGCCCCCTGCTCCAGCCATTCCTGATCCAAGCCGACCAGCAGGCCGAAGAGTTCCACGAACATCGGACGGGAAGTATCCTTGCCACTGACATAATCAAGGTATCTCTGGCGATCAAAACGCATACTACTTATCCTTCATAATGGTGAGTCTATCAGCACGACACATCTTTGCCTTCACTGCCAAACACAGCCAAACGTGTTTCCTGCGGAACCAGATGTGCATCCGCTGGAGCGTAGTGAAACTGAAGGGCACGACGACGCTTTGATGAGTGATTCGTGGGTGTGCCATGGGGCAGCAGGGAATCGAAGAACAAAGCGCCTCCCGGTGCCAGGGGACATGCTATCGAAGCTTTCCCGATCATTTGGGTATCACAAATCTGCCAGTCGCGGCGTTTCCAGTGGATCATTGGCCCTGTCAAGTGCCCCGGCGTGCAGCACCTGCATGCAGCCATTGTCTACGTCCGCCTGATCCAGCGCAATCCATACACCCACAAGCCGGTCCTGCGTATCAACATTGAAATAGGCGTGATCCTGATGTCCACGGTTTTTCACGTCCACCGTGGGTGGCTTGAGCAGGGCATATCCTGAAATAACTTGGGTGTTCGCCCGTGCATCAATCGTGATACCAGACTCAACAGGGTTGGATCCGAAGCCAATGCCTGCAGTCGCTCATCAAATTGCACGAAATTGAAAACTTTGCGAATCAGATCGTAGCGACCCGACAGGTCATTCATGACGGTGGGATTACGTGCTGCTGCTTCGTACAGCAGGCCATTGAAATCTGAGTTGTGACCTTGGATCAGATCAATCAATGCTGCAATCGCCTGTTGCACTTTAAACCCATCCAGCAGGTTGGCGATGCTTAAATACCCCTGCTGGTGGTACAACTCGACCTGTTGATCGTCGAGCATGGCTGGGGATTCCAAACTCGGAGCAAATCCCTGAGGTTTGTATAAATCCGGATTGTGATCCTCAACCCCAGCTTCGAAAGCATGTTTCAAAGACTCTTGTGTTGACATTGATGACCCTTTGCAAATAGTGTCTTTAGTCTCTTATTATGCTTTCTGATCTTTGCATCGTCGATGAACTGAACGTGGATAATTTTGCACTAATCCGATTTCCCTCAAGGGTGATTTGCCATGGCAACGAGTCATAAGAAGACTGGCTTTCTTTCGAATGACAATTCAGTGGTCATGGGAAAAACCCTGCGTGTACGTTGCGAGGCCAGTTGGTCCCTGTCACGAGCATGGTCCGATCAACTGCGGGATTATGATCTGTGGCTGGTGTGTGAGGGTCAGGGGAGAATGACACTGCGCGATGGTAAAGCCATTGTTTTACGGCCGGGAATATGTTTGTGGATGCGCCCTGGTGGTGTCTATGAAGCTACCCACTCTCCTGTCCATCGCCTGTTGGTCACTGCATGTCATTTTGATCTGCTTGATGCACGCGGACGAAGGCTTGATCCCGATGACGTACCTGTTCATGAAGTCTACGATGTCAGCAGCATGAATTATGTCGAGCCAGTGATGCGTCGCATCGTCGCATTAACAAATCCCACCGGTCCATCTGATCCGACGATTGCCGCATTGTTGATGCGCGGGCTTCTGACTGACATCCATCATCACGCTTCGCCTTGGCCTGCGACGATCCCCTTTCACAAGCATCGGCATGGTACTTCACAAAACATACTTCACCATAAAACCATCGATGCATTAGTCCAGAACATATGTGAACGGCCGGGTGATCAATGGACTGTGGCCAGCATGGCTAAAAGTTGTCACTTGGGACCCGACCACTTCCGCTTGGTATTTCGAAGGTACATGGGTATGGGCCCGCAAGAATATATTGTTGCTCAGCGAATTAATCGGGCTCAACAATTGCTGGAGGAATCGAACCTACCAATCAAGCAGGTGGCTGCGGCATTGGGGTACTCGGACGTGTATTTCTTTTCACGACAGTTCCATCAAAAAGCCGGATGCACACCCAGCAACTGGCGACGTCGATCGCTCGCAGCCGGTGATACTTGAGCGGAAGAGCGATTTATTGGATATATACTCCCCTCGTCCGCAAGGAGATGGATTTACCTGGGGCTTCGAAAGTTGAACTGGTAAGCTGTGTTATTGCAAACACGCACATACCTCTGAGGCTCACGGCAAGCGGATATACTGCTACGGCATCAGGAATTTCAGCGTCCGGACCTTTGTCTTATCATGAGGGTTGAACTCATGAGAAGCATCATCCCCAAAGCTGAAGGCTCGGGAATGATTTCCCTTCCAATGACGAAGCTGCTGCCTCCGATTCCCAGATAGACCACGCCGAACTGATCCCAATCGCCACTGATGGACCAAGGCTGGTCAATGTAACCCAGCGGAAACTGGGTGAGAAAATCCCAAGTGGCACCCTCATCGGTGGAACGATAGACGCCTTCCTGCCCGCCGACGATGCCGATGAGAAACAGGGTGGCATAGTGACTGCCTGGGGCGGCCTTGCCCAATGCGATGCCAGCTGCAGCGTCAACATTGATTAATTGTTCAAAAGTGACCCCGGCATTTACGGAACGCCACAGGCCGCGTTGATCCTCGGCCACACCGTTGGCATACCAGAGGTGTCCCTGCACATCCGGGTTAGCACGCAAATGGGCGTGGTGTCCGTAGAGGGGCAACTCTCCCTTGCTGACGATGGACCAGTTTTTCCCACCATCCACCGAACGAGCCAGATAAGCATTGCCCTCGTGTATCTTCACATGCATGAAGTAAGCACCTTCCTGCCAGGGGTCAGCAATCAGGCCCTGCCAACGAAAGTACTGGTTCCAGAACCCGGTGGGGATGAGTTTGTTTTTTTCGTCCTTAATCCAATTGGATGCCTGCCAGGTGGCACCGCCATCCAGTGAATAGTAGGGAACGGTCATAAACGGCGTGACCCAGACCAGACTGTTGGGATAGGTCTCACCACTGTAGGCGGCGGCGATGCTGCCATAGCGCAGATTGGTCGGGTGTGTCTTGTTGGCCAGCGAGTCAAAGGGTTGCCAGGTCAGTCCGCCATCGGTGGAATAACGAGAGTAATTGGCGTTGTCCTGATGGTTGGTAGAGACCACCGCGATGTAGCGCGGATCATTGGGGCGATAGGTAACATCCCATCCGGTGCTGAACTGCTCGGGATGCACCTGCGTGGCGGTATAGGTATCCGGGTCATGGATGACAAAGGCGGTTCGGTCCCACAAGGCGACAATAGGCTTGCCCCCGGGCGGGGCGATCACATCACTGACCACCATTTCCTCAATGCCTTTGACATGGTACTGCCAGGTCACTTTGTTATCCGGTGCCAGGTCGGCTGCGAAATTATCCGTACGGACAACACCCAAGCCCTGCGGCACCCAAAACGCGCTGCTGTCGG